>NZ_JBHJTK010000018.1:66866-133863 GCF_042267665.1 Streptomyces sp. NPDC056224 | reverse complement strand
CGTCGAGGGCGGCGGCGAGTTCGGGCCGCGCCACGGGGATCCCCGCTGCCTGGTGGCAGCGGGGGCGGAGCCGGGAATGTCCGACTGCTGTGCGTATCAGCCGGAAACGGGTTGTCAGCCGAGCAGTTGGTCGTATGCGGGGAGGGTGAGGAAGTCCGCGTAGTCCGCGTCCAGGGAAACCTGGAGCAAGAGGTCGTGGGCCTGCTGCCACTTCCCGGAAGCGAACGCCTCCTCGCCGACCTCGGCGCGGATGGCGGCCAGTTCCGCCGCCGCGATCTCCCGGGTCAGGTCGGCCGTCGCCGTCAGGCCGTTCTCGAAGACGACACCGGCGTTGATCCACTGCCAGATCTGCGAGCGCGAGATCTCGGCGGTGGCCGCGTCCTCCATCAGGCCGAAGATGCCGACGGCGCCGAGGCCCCGCAGCCAGGCCTCGATGTAGCGGATGCCGACCTGGACCGCGTTGCGCAGGCCCTCGTACGTGGGCTTCGCGTCCAGCGAGTCGATCGCGATGAGCTCGCCCGGGGCCACCGAGACGTCCTCGCGCAGGCGGTCCTTCTGGTTCGGCTTGTCGCCGAGCACCGCGTCGAAGGAGGCCGTCGCGATCGGGACCAGGTCCGGGTGGGCGACCCAGGAGCCGTCGAAGCCGTCGGCGGCCTCGCGGTCCTTGTCGGCCTTGACCTTCTCGAACGCGACCTTGTTGACCTCGGCGTCCTTGCGGGACGGGATGAAGGCCGCCATGCCGCCGATGGCGTGCGCGCCGCGCTTGTGGCAGGTGCGCACCAGCAGTTCGGTGTAGGCGCGCATGAACGGGGCCGTCATCGTCACCGCGTTGCGGTCCGGCAGGACGAACTTCTCCCCGCCGTCGCGGAAGTTCTTCACGATCGAGAACAGGTAGTCCCAGCGGCCCGCGTTCAGGCCGGCCGCGTGGTCGCGCAGCTCGTACAGGATCTCGTCCATCTCGTACGCGGCGGTGATCGTCTCGATGAGGACCGTGGCGCGGACGGTGCCCTGCGGGATGCCGACGTAGTCCTGGGCGAAGACGAAGATGTCGTTCCAGAGGCGCGCCTCCAGGTGCGACTCGGTCTTCGGCAGGTAGAAGTACGGGCCCTTGCCGAGGTCGATCAGGCGCTTCGCGTTGTGGAAGAAGTACAGGCCGAAGTCGACGAGCGAGCCGGAGGCCGGGCCGCCCTCGAAGCGCAGGTGGCGCTCCTCCAGGTGCCAGCCGCGCGGCCGCATCACGACGGTGGCCAGCTGGTCGGCGGGCTTCAGGGCGTACGACTTGCCCGTGCGCTCGTCGGTGAAGTCGATGCGGCGCTCGTAGGCGTCGATCAGGTTGAGCTGGCCGAGGACGACGTTCTCCCAGGTGGGAGCGGAGGCGTCCTCGAAGTCGGCGAGCCAGACCCTGGCGCCCGAGTTCAGGGCGTTGATGGTCATCTTGCGGTCCGTCGGGCCGGTGATCTCCACACGGCGGTCGTTCAGCGCTGCCGGTGCCGGGGCCACCTTCCAGTCTCCCTCGCGGACCTGTGCGGTGTCCGGGAGGAAGTCGAGGGTGGAGGTCCTGGCGATCTCGGCGCGGCGCTCGCCGCGCCGGGCGAGGAGCTCCGCCCGGCGGGCGGCGAACCGCCGGTGCAGCTCGGCCACGAAGACGAGGGCCGCTTCGGTGAGGACCTCGTCCTGCCGGGGCAGGGGCTCGGCGGCGATGGCCAGCGGGGACGGCGCTGGTGCGGACATATCTGTCACTCCTTCAGCGGCGGTGCCTTGCGGCCGCGGGGGAATGCTCGCGCGAGACGGCACGCAGTGCCGTCGGGTGTGGAGAGCTCCGGGATACGGTCGCGGGCGCCGTCTTTGGTTCAGGGCGCTTCTGACCAGTGGATAGTAATTTCCTCATGGTGGAAGTTCAATGGTTTGTTGATGTCGAGATTCTCCGAGTCGACAGATTCCGGTTCGCGGTGGCCCTCAGTGCCACTCCCGTTACGCCCCGCTCAGAGCAAGCGGGCCAGGTCGGGCGGGGTGTCGATGTCGTAGGCCTCCGCGACGTCCGCGCACTCCACCAGAGTGAGCTCCTCCGCGTGTCGCGCGAGGTGCACGCGCGCACCCTTGTCGCCCGTCGCCGTCGCGGCGATGTCCGCCCACCGGTCCGCGCCGAACAGCACCGGGTGGCCGCGCTCCCCGTCGTAGGCCGCCGCCACCAGACTCGCCGGGGAGCGGTACGCCTCCCGTACCCGGGTCACGGCCGCCGGCCCGATGCCCGGCTGGTCCACCAGGCAGACCAGCGCCGCGCGGGCGTCCGTACCGGCCAGGGAGGCGAGGCCGACCCGCAGGGACGAGCCCATGCCCTCCGCCCAGGCGGGGTTGTCCACGACCACGCAGCCGGCCAGGTCCGCGCGCTCGCGGACCTCGGACGCCGAGGCGCCCAGCACGACGTGCACCGGGCCGCAGCCCGCCTCGCGCAGCACCCGTACGGCGTTCTCGACCAGCGGGCGGCCGCGGTAGGGGAGCAGGGCCTTGGGCCGGCCGCCGAGCCGGCGGCCGCCGCCGGCGGCCAGGAGGAGGCCCGCGATCACCGGGGGAGCGGTCGGGCCGGGGTGGCCGGTGCAATCGGTCTGGCAGGTCTGGCCGGTGTGGCCGGTGTGGCCGGTGTGGTCGGTGTGGGGTGCCATGCCACCGATTCTCGCTCCCGGGCCGGCGCGGGAGCGCGTCTTCCGCGGGTCAGGGCGCCGCGTACGGCGGCCAGCGCGGCTCCGATCCGCAGCGGCTCGCGGATCCGGTTCTCGACGGCGGCCAGCAGGGCTCGTTCGTCTCGGTCGGTCAGCATCGCGGAAGCTCCTTGCCAATCGGGGGCCAATACGGCGAGTCTGGTCCCCGATTGGCCTGGCCGTCAGAGCCAATCAGGGGAGGTTGGCATGCCGAACGGGCGAGTGGTCCAGACAGCGGACAGAACGATCGGCAGCCGCCAGCTCGCGGCCCTGCTCCCCGCCGAGGTGCTGGCCCGCCCCGGCTACCGGTCGCTCGCCGACGCCGTCCGCACGCTGATCCTCGACGGCCGCATCGCCCTGCACGTACGGCTGCCCGCCGAGCGCGAGCTCGCGGAGGCGGTCGGGGCCAGCCGCGCCACCGTCACCGGCGCCTACGACCTGCTGCGCGAGAGCGGGTACGTCCGCAGCCGCCGCGGCTCCGGCACCTGGACCGAACTCCCCGACGGCCACCGGCCGGTCGGCTCGCCCGCCCTCGTCGGAGTCGGCGGCCGCGCCGACGGCGACACCGGCATCGACCTCGCCATCGCCGCCATGGGCGCCCCGGAGGGCAGCCTCGCCGAGGCCCTCGCATGGGCCGCACCCCAACTGCCGGCGCTCGCCCGCTCGCCCGGCTACCACCCCTTCGGCCTGCCCGGCCTGCGCACGGCGATCGCCGAGCGGTTCACCAGGCGCGGGCTGCCCACCCGCCCCGAGCAGATCCTGGTCACGGCCGGGGCCCAGCAGGCCTTCGCGCTGGTCGTCAGCCTGCTCTGCCGGGCCGGGGACCGGGTCGTCACCGAGAACCCGACCTACGCGAACGCCCTCGACGCCCTGCGCCACGCCCGGCTGCGCACCGGGTCCATCGCCGTCTCCGACGCGGGCTGGGACATGGAGATAGCCGAGTCGACGCTGCGCCAGACCGTGCCCCGGCTGGCGTACGTGATCCCCGACTTCCACAACCCGACGGGCGCGCTGATGCCGCCGGAGCAGCGGCTGCGGCTGCTGGCGACCACCCGGGCCACCGGGACCTGGCTGGTGGTGGACGAGACCATCGCCGACATCGCGCTGGACGTCCCCGCGCCCGCGCCCCTGGCCTCGCTGGGCCCGCGCGGCGGCGCCGACCACGTGATCACCATCGGCTCGCTCAGCAAGACGCACTGGGGCGGCCTGCGGGTGGGCTGGATCCGGGCCACCGCGAAGATGATCACCGAACTGACGGCCGTACGCGTCTCCGCCGACATGACGGGCTCGGTACTCGACCAGCTCGTCGCGCTCCCGCTGATGGAGGGACTGGACCGGACCCTGCCCGCGCGCCTGGCGCGGCTGCGGACCCAGCGCGAGGCCCTGGTGCGGTCCCTCCAGCGCCACACCCCGGAATGGTCCTGGCAGCTGCCGCCCGGCGGGCTGTCGCTCTGGGTCGACCTGGGCGAGCCGGTCAGTTCCGCGCTGGGGGAGCGGGCCGCGGCCGCCGGGGTGTACATCGGCCGCGGGGCCCGCTTCGGGGTGGACCCGGGGACCTTCGAACACCGGCTCCGGATCCCGTACACGCTGCCCGAGGACCGCCTGGACGAGGGCGTGCGCCTCCTCGCGCAGGCCTTCCACGAGGGCGTCCCGCTGACCCCGGCGGTGGAGCGGCCGTACTGGGTGGCATAGCCCCCGGCGCTACGGCCGCCCGCGGAAGTACGCGTTCGCCGCCGGGCGGAACATCAGGGCCACCGCCGTCAGGACGGTCGCCAGGTGGAGCGTCCGGCTCGCGCCGAAAACCAGGTCCAGGGCGTCCGCGCGCGACAGTGCGTCGGCGGGCGAACCGCCGTCGAGGAGGTACCGCAGGGGCTCCACGACCAGCGAGGCGCTGCCGAGGACGCCGAGGCCGACGGCCAGGGCGAGCCGGGCCCAGCGCGCACCCGAGCGCATGCGCAAGGCGACCAGGACGGCCGCGGTGAAGACGGTCAGGCGGACCACCAGCCCGGTGCCGATCTCGTCGGCCGGAACCCTGCCGAGCACGAGCGCGGTCTCGAACGCTCCGGCCGCCACCGCCGTGAGCCAGAGCGCGAAGGCGGTGCGGACCTCGGTCGGGGGCGTGACCTGGCGGGTTACGGCGGCGGTGTGCATCGGGGGCTCGCTCTCCGGACGGGGGCTCGACACCCCCGATGCTCCCGCCGCCCGTGGCCGCGCACCCGCCTGCGACCCGGTGTATCCGTGCTGGGGCCTGCCCCCCTACGGCGTGCGGATCAGGCGGCGGGTGGCGGCGGCCGCGACCGCGGCGGTGCGGGAGTCGACGCCGAGCTTCGCGTAGACGTGGACCAGGTGGGACTTGACCGTGGCCTGGCTGAGGAACAGCCGCTTGGAGATCTGCTGGTTCGACAGGCCGTCCGCGACCAGCTGGAGCACCTCCAGCTCCCGCTTCGTCAGCGCCTCGGCCGGGGTCCGCATCCGGTCCATCAGCCGCAGCGCCACCGCCGGGGCCAGCGCCGACTGGCCCGCCGCGGCCGTCCGTACCGCCGAGGCCAGCTCCTCCGGCGGGGCGTCCTTCAGCAGGTAGCCCGAAGCGCCCGCCTCCACGGCGGCCAGGATGTCCGCGTCCGTGTCGTACGTGGTCAGCACCAGTACCCGGGGCGCCCCCCGCCGGGCCGTGATCAGGGCCGTCGCCTCGGAGCCGTGCATTCCGGCCCCGAACTGCAGGTCCATCAGGACCACGTCCACCGGCTCGGCGGCCGCCAGTTCCACCGCCCGCTCGGCGGTCGCGGCCTCGGCGACCACCGCGAAGTCCGGTTCGGTGTCCAGCACGGCGCGCAGGCCCGCCCGGACCACCGGGTGGTCGTCCGCGAGCAGCAGTCGGATGGTCATCAGGCGGCCTCCAGGGGCAGGGGCAGGGTGACGGCCACGGCGGTGCCCTGACCGTAGCCGGACTCCACGGTGAACAGCCCGCCGAGCGTCTCCGCGCGCGAGCGCATCGCGGGCAGGCCGAAGCCGCCCTCGCCCGACGGGGCGGAGGAAAGGTCGAAGCCCTGCCCGTCGTCCACGATGTCGAGGGTGACGGAGGCGTCCATGAAGGTGAGCGTGATCTCGGCCCGCCCGGCGCGCGCGTGGCGCACCACATTGGCCAGCGCCGACTGCGCGATCCGCAGCAGGGCCACCTCGTACGGCGTGGGCAGCACCCGCGGCCTGCCGCTCAGCGAGAACCGCACCCGCGGCCCCGGCGCCCCCGAGCACAGCCGTTCCAGCGCGGCGGCGAGCGACCCGTGTTCCAGATCCGGCGGGGTGAGGGCCCGTACGAAGCGACGCGCCTCGGCGAGGTTCTCCTGGGCGGCCTCCCGCGCCCGCGCGATGTGGGGAACGGCCGGCGAGTCCACGGGGAGCGTCCGCTCGGCGGCCCGCAGCAGCAGCTGGATCGAGGACAGCCCTTGGGCCAGGGTGTCGTGGATCTCCCGGGCGAGGCGCTCCCGCTCGGCCAGGATTCCCGCGCCGCGCTCGGCCGCGGCCAGCTCCGCGCGGGTCGTGATGAGCTCCTCGATCAGTTCCCGACGACGTTCGCTCTCGCGGTACAGCGCCTGGTAGCCCAGTACGGTCGCCACCGCCACGGCCCCGCCCAGCAACGGGCCGAGGAAGGCCCCGGGCGTCACCGCGCTGCTGTGCGCGAGGAAGCCGCCGATGGCCGCGCAGGCGGTCACCGCGACGGCCGCGACCCCCCAGCGCAGCCGCAGCAGGTGCAGCTCCAGGAAGTACAGCGGGAAGGCGATCCACAGTCCGTCGGGGGAGACCGCCAGCAGGGCCAGCCAGGTGGCGCCCAGCGCGGCCAGCCACACCGCCCCGGCGCGCGGCGACGCGTGCACGGCGGGGGCAAGTACGCCGCCCGCGTACACGGCGGCCATGGCCGTGCAGACGGCGACGACCCAGCCGGCCCCGGGCGCGGAGTCGGCGACGGCCCGTCCGGCGGCCAGCGCGAGCAGCCCGAGGAGCAGCGCGTGCAGGCACAGCCGCAGCACCTTCGACACGGGGGTGAGGGGACGGGAAGCGGGCGGAACGGGAGGATTCAGAGCAGCCATGACCTGACCAGCCTAAGTGGGTCCGGACCGCCCCCGGTCAACCAAAAGTTTGATGTCCGGATGGGTCCTTCGATACGAGGATCGCTACCGTGGCGCGATGCCTTGTGTCCACGCCGGCGGCCAAGGTGGGGAACATGTTCGTCGCATGGAGAGATCTACGGTTCGCCAAGGGCCGCTTCGCCCTCATGGGCTCGGTCGTATTGCTGATCACGCTGCTGGTCGGCCTGCTGTCCGGGCTCACCTCCGGTCTGGCACGGGAGAACGTCTCGGCCATCACCGGGCTGCCCGCCAGCCATCTGGCCTTCGCGGCGCCCTCCGGTGACCAGAAGGTCTCCTTCACCAATTCCCAGGTGCAGGAGAAGGCCTGGCAGGCCTGGCGGGGGCAGCCAGGGGTGAGGTCGGCGGAGCCGCTCGGCATCCGCACCACCAACGCCGCCTCGGGCGAGCGCACCGCGGCCGTCTCGGTCTTCGGGGTGGAGCCCTCCGGGAGGCTCGGGCCGCGCGGCAGCGGCCTCGCCCAGGGCCGGGTGGTGCTCACCGAGAAGGCCGCGAAGGAGCTCGGCGGCCTCACCGCGGGCGCGGCACTCAGGATCGGCCCGCTCGAACTGTCCGTCGCCGCGGTCACCGGCACCGCCGCCTACAGCCACACCCCGGTCGTCTGGATGGACCTGAACGACTGGCAGCGCATCGGCAACCCCGGCGCCTCCCCCGGCACCCTCGCCACCGTCGTCGCCGTCTCGGGTGACGGCATGGACCTGGCGGCCGCGGACGAGGCCGCCGCCACCAAGGCCCAGACCGTGGACGAGGCCCTGGGCGCCATAGGCTCCTACCAGGCCGAGAACGGCTCGCTCCAGCTGATGCGCGGCTTCCTCTTCGCCATCTCGGCCCTGGTGATAGGCGCCTTCTTCACGGTGTGGACCATCCAGCGCAGCGGGGACATCGCCGTCCTGAAGGCACTGGGTGCCTCGACCCGCTACCTGCTGAAGGACGCCCTCGGCCAGGCCGTGGTCATGCTGGCGATCGGCACCGGGCTGGGCACGGCGCTCGCCGCCGGCTTCGGCACGCTGATCAGCGGCGGGAACGTGCCCTTCGTGCTCGACGCCGCCACCGTGCTCGTCCCCGCCGCCGTCATGATCGTGCTCGGCGCCGCGGGCGCGGCCCTGTCCATCCGGCGGATCACCGCCGTCGACCCGCTGACCGCCCTCGGGAGCGCCCGATGACCCTGCTCGTCCACGACGTCACCCTCACCTACCCCGACGGCGACACCCGGCTCACCGCCCTCGACGCGGTCGGTCTGGAGGTGCCCGCAGGCACCCTGACGGCGGTCATCGGCCCCTCCGGGTCCGGCAAGTCCAGCCTGCTCGCCGTGGCCGCCACGCTGGTCACCCCGGACTCCGGCCGGGTGGTCATCGCCGGCCAGGACACCTCTGCGCTGAGCGCCGCCGAGAAGTCGGTCCTGCGCCGGGAGAAGATCGGCATCGTCTTCCAGCAGCCGAACCTGCTGGCCTCGCTGACCGCCGCCGAACAGCTCCAGGTCATGGCGCACGTCTCGGGTCGCCCCGCGCGGGCGCTGCGCCGGCGAGCGCTGGAGCTGCTGGAGGCGGTGGGCCTGGCCGACAAGGCGGACAAGCGCCCCCATCAGCTCTCCGGCGGCCAGCGCCAGCGGATCAACATCGCCCGCGCCCTGATGAACGAGCCCGCCGTGCTGCTGGTCGACGAACCGACCAGCGCCCTCGACCACGAGCGCGGCGTCGCCGTGCTCGACCTGCTGGTCACACTGACGCGCGAGCGGTCGACGGCCACGGTGCTGGTCACCCACGACCACGCCCACCTGGACCGGATGGACCGTACGGCGACGATGGCCGACGGCCGCCTCTCGCAGAGCCCGGACCCGGTCCCGGCGCACTGACACGGCGCCAAGGCCGAGGCCCCGGCCGCCCCTGCAAGAAGGGGCGGCCGGGGCCTCGTACGGCTGCCTGCCGCGGCCCGAGCGACCACCGCGGGGCTGTCGTCCTCCAGCGGCCGTTCTGCTGCCGCCCAAGGTCCCCGTCCAAGCGATGGACGGGGGCCTTTCGGCTCGCGGGGACACCCCCTAGGCGGGGTTCTGGCTGGACAGGGCCTCCGACAGCTCGGCCGCCACGCCTTGAAGGATCGGCACGATCGACTCGGTCAGCGCCTCGGTCACCCGGCCCGCCGGGCCGGAGATGGAGATCGCGGCCGGGGTCGGCGAGTTCGGCACCGACACGGCGAGGCAGCGGACTCCTATTTCCTGCTCGTTGTCGTCGACCGCGTAGCCCACCTTGCGGACCTGCTCCAGCGCGTCGAGGAAGCCCTCGGGCGTGGTGATGGTCTTCTCGGTCGCCGCCGGCATCCCGGTGCGGGCCAGCAGGGCCCGTACCTCGTCGGCGGGGGTGTGGGCGAGGAGCGCCTTGCCCACGCCGGTGGAGTGCGGGAGCACCCGGCGGCCGACCTCGGTGAACATGCGCATGGAGTGCTTGGAGGGCACCTGGGCGACGTAGACGATCTCGTCCCCGTCGAGCAGGGCCATGTTCGCCGTCTCCCCGGTCTCCTCCACCAGCCGGGCGAGGTACGGGCGGGCCCAGGTCCCCAGGAGCCGCGACGCGGACTCGCCGAGGCGGATCAGCCGGGGGCCGAGGGCGTAACGTCGGTTGGGCTGCTGACGTACGTAGCCGCATGCCACGAGGGTGCGCATGAGGCGGTGGATCGTCGGCAGCGGCAGACCGCTGGCGGCGGAGAGCTCGCTGAGACCGACTTCACCGCCGGCGTCGGCCATGCGTTCGAGCAGATCGAAGGCGCGCTCAAGTGACTGGACGCCACCGCTGGCGGCAGTGGGCTTGGCGGAAGCGTCGGTGGTGCTGGCGCTGGACGTCGGCACGGCGCGGTCCTTTCGGTGCTGGCAGGCAAGGAATCAGCCTACCGGTCGGTCGGCGTCGGCCCTAGAGCAGGGGCGATGCCGTCCCCGCCGGTCAGGGGCGGTGTGTCCGGGTGGCGGTCGCCCTCGGAAAGTTACCCTCCCGCCCCCGATGGCGGTAGCTGCATTCTGTATGGCGAAATCCTAATTCCATCTTGTGGAAACATCCAATCGCGGTCCAGGTGTGTCAGCGGTCCGTCCGGACGCTCTTGACTGGCTCCGGATCGCCATGAAGACTCCGTCAACAGAACGTTGAATTTCGCTCTGTGGAAGTAGATGGGGAGGTTCCGGTGGCCGACGTGGCTGTGGAACTGGTACTGCGCTCGACACGCGTCATCACCCCCGAGGGGACGCGCGCCGCCTCGGTGGCCGTCGCCGCCGGCAAGATCGCGGCCGTGCTGGCGTACGAGGCGGAGGTCCCGGCCGGAGCCCGGCTGGAGGACTTCGGCGACGACGTCCTGCTCCCCGGTCTGGTCGACACCCACGTCCACGTGAACGACCCGGGCCGCACCGAGTGGGAGGGCTTCTGGACCGCCACCCGGGCGGCCGCGGCCGGAGGCGTCACCACGATCCTCGACATGCCGCTGAACTCCCTGCCGCCCACCACCACGACCGACAACCTGCGCGTCAAGCAGGAGGTCGCCCGTACCAAGGCGCATGTGGACGTCGGCTTCTGGGGCGGCGCCCTGCCGGACAACGTCAAGGACCTGCTCCCGCTGCACGACGCGGGCGTCTTCGGGTTCAAGTGCTTCCTGTCGCCCTCCGGCGTCGACGAGTTCCCCGAGCTCGACCAGGAGCGGCTCGCCGCCTCCCTCGCCGAGATCACCGGCTTCGGCGGTCTGATGATCGTGCACGCCGAGGACCCGCACCACCTGGACGCGGCACCGGCCGTCCCCGGCCCCAAGTACGCCGATTTCCTCGCCTCCCGCCCGCGCGACGCCGAGAACACCGCGATCGGGAACCTGATCGCCCAGGCCAAGCGGCTGAACGCGCGGGTCCACGTACTGCACCTCTCGTCGAGCGACGCGCTGCCGCTGATCGCCGCCGCCAAGGCCGAGGGCGTGAAGATCACCGTCGAGTCCTGCCCGCACTACCTCACCCTCACCGCCGAGGAAGTGCCCGACGGCGCCAGCGAGTTCAAGTGCTGCCCGCCCATCCGCGAGGCCGCCAACCAAAACCTCCTGTGGGACGCGCTCGCGGACGGCACCATCGACTGCATCGTCTCCGACCACTCGCCCTCCACCGAGGACCTGAAGACCGGCGACTTCTCCACCGCGTGGGGCGGCATCTCCTCCCTCCAACTCGGCCTGCCGGCCGTCTGGACCGAGGCGCGCCGGCGCGGACGCTCCCTGGAGGACGTCGTCCGCTGGATGTCCGCCGCCCCGGCCGCCCTCGCGGGCCTGACGCAGAAGGGCGCGATCGAGGCCGGCCGCGACGCCGACTTCGCCGTACTCGCCCCCGAAGAAACGTTCACTGTGGACCCGGCCGAACTCCACCACCGCAACCGGGTCACGGCCTACGCGGGCAAGACCCTGCACGGCGTCGTGAAGTCCACCTGGCTGCGCGGCACGCAGATCGCCGACCACGGCACCCCGACCGAGCCCACGGGCCTCCTCCTCGAAAGGCAGAACTGACAGTGGCACAGCGTTCGACTGGACCGGCCTCCTTCACCGGCAACGCGAACCCGTACGGAGGCGGCGACCCGTACGCGGACTACCGCACCGCGGACTTCCCCTTCACCCAGTACGCGAACCTCGCCGCCCGTGAGCTGGGTGCCGGTGTCATCGCCGCCAACGACGAGTTCTTCGCCCAGCGCGAGAACCTGCTGATCTCCGAGGCCGCGCACTTCGACCCCGAGGACTTCGGCCACAAGGGCAAGGTCATGGACGGCTGGGAGACCCGCCGCCGCCGCGGCGTCCGCGCCACCCAGCCCTGGCCGACCGCCGAGGACCACGACTGGGCGCTGGTGCGCCTGGGCGCCCCCGGCGTCATCCGCGGCATCGTCGTCGACACCGCCCACTTCCGCGGCAACATGCCGCAGGCCGTCTCCGTCGAGGCCACCGACTGGGAGGGCGCCCTCGCGCCGACCCCGGAGGAGCTCCAGGGCGGCGACGTGAAGTGGACGACCATCGTCCCCCGCACCCCGGTCGGCGGCCACGCGGCCAACGGCTTCGAGGTGGACGTGGAGCAGCGCTTCACGCACCTGCGCGTCAACCAGCACCCCGACGGCGGCATCGCCCGCCTGCGCGTCTACGGCGAGGTCCTGCCCGACCCGAAGTGGCTCGCCACGCTCGGCACCTTCGACGTGGTCGCCCTGGAGAACGGCGGCTCCGTCCAGGACGCGTCCAACCGCTTCTACTCCCCGCCGACCAACACCATCAACCCGGGCCGCTCCCGCAAGATGGACGACGGCTGGGAGACCGCCCGCCGCCGCGACAACGGCAACGACTGGATCCGCTACCAGCTCGTCGCCGAGTCCGAGATCCGCGCCGTCGAGATCGACACCGCCTACCTCAAGGGCAACTCGGCCGGCTGGGCCTCCCTGTCGATCAGGACGGGTGAGGAGGGCGAGTGGACGGAGTTCCTGCCGCGCACCCGCCTGCAGCCCGACACCAACCACCGCTTCGTGCTGGACACCCCGGCGGTCGGCACGCACGTCCGGATCGACATCTTCCCGGACGGCGGCTTCTCCCGCCTGCGCCTGCACGGCTCGCTGACGGAGGCCGGCGCGGCCGCGCACGCCGCCCGCCACCAGGAGCTGGGCGGCTGACGCCACCCCCCGCCGACCGCCCCGGGGGCCGACACCCCCGGGGCCGCGCGCGAACGGAGGGGCGCAACCGCGATGCGGTGCGCCCCTCCGCTGCACGGCGTCCCGCGGCCCCGTTCGGACCCGCCCGGACGCCCGGCGAGGGCTACGCCGCGTAGCCGCCGTCCACCGCGAACTCCGCGCCCGTCACGTACGAGGAATCCGGCCGGGCCAGGAAGGACACCACGGCGGCCACCTCCCGCGCGGCGGCGAACCGGCCGAGGGCCGTCATCGCCGCCTGCGGGTCCGCGAAGGGACCGTCCGCAGGGTTCATGTCGGTGTCCACCGGACCCGGGTGCACGAGGTTCGCGGTGATGCCGCGACCGCCCAACTCCCGGGCCAGCGCCTTGGTCAGCCCGGTCAGCGCCGACTTGCTCATCGCGTACAGCGCGCAGCCCGGACCCGGGACGCGCTGGGTGATGCAACTGCCGATGGTGATGATCCGCCCGCCGGAGCCCATCCGTCCGGCCGCGGCCTGAGCCGCGAGGAACGCCCCGCGGACATTGACCGACAGCACCCGGTCCACGTCGGCGAGGCCCAGTTCGCCGAGGGGGCCGAGTACGCCCACGCCCGCGTTGTTGACCAGGACGTCGATCCGGCCGAAGCGCCGTACGGTCTCCTCCACCGCCGCCGCGCCCTGCGCCCCGTCGCCCGCGTCGGCCCGTACGGCCAGCCCGCGCCGCCCGAGGGCCTCCACCTCGCCGACGACCCCGGCCGCCGCCCGCGCGTCGTTCACGTAACTGATCGCGACGTCGACCCCGTCCTGCGCCAGCCGCAGGGCGCAGGCCGCGCCGATCCCACGGCTGCCGCCGGTCACCAGTGCCACGGTCCCGGACCCGCTCATGATGTCCCCCAAAATCCTCGTTGAGTGGTTGCGGGTTCAATGAAATGAGAGTCCGTGATCCTGCGCTGGCGGGAATCGGACAAGGAGTTCTTCGCGCGCCGCACCGATGAGTCCGGGGATGCCCGGGAGTCTGAATCTGCGTACGGACGGACGGACGACCGAGCAAGGAGCGCAGAGCCATGGGCAAGCTGACCCTCACCACCTTCCTCACCCTCGACGGCGTGATGCAGGCCCCCGGCGGGCCGCAGGAGGACACCAGCGGCGGGTTCGAGTACGGCGGGTGGCTCGTGCCGTACGCGGACGAGGCCATGGGGGAGTTCATCACCGAGGTCTTCGGCCGGACCGGGGCGTTCCTGCTCGGGCGGCGGACGTACGAGATCTTCGCGTCGTACTGGCCGCAGCACGACGACCCCGCCGACCCGGTCGCGGGCAACCTGAACAGGCTGCCGAAGTACGTGGCCTCGACCACCCTCAAGGAGCCGGCCTGGGGCCCGGCCACCGTGCTCGACGGTGAGCACCTGCAGAGCGAGATCGTCCGGGTCAAGGACGCCCTCGACGGCGAGCTGCAGGTCCACGGCAGCGGGCAGCTCGCGCAGTGGCTGCTGGCCCGGGACCTCGTGGACGAGCTGAACCTGCTCGTCTACCCGGTGTTCCTGGGCGCCGGGCGGCGGCTGTTCCCGACCGGCGGGCTGCCGACGGCCTGCGA
Source organism: Streptomyces sp. NPDC056224 (assembly GCF_042267665.1). Lineage (NCBI taxonomy): Bacteria > Bacillati > Actinomycetota > Actinomycetes > Kitasatosporales > Streptomycetaceae > Streptomyces > Streptomyces sp. NPDC056224. Next base: position 119,794 of record NZ_JBHJTK010000018.1, on the reverse strand, counting down.
GCTGACGGGCTCCCGCACGACGCCGAGCGGCGTCGCCATCCACACCTACCGGCCGACGGGCCGCGCCACGTTCGGCTCGTTCCCGGACTGACCGAGGAGCTTGCCCGCGGCGCGGACGAGCCGGCGTCATCCGGCGGTGACGGCCTTGGCGATGCGCAGGCCGCCCACGCCGGCGGGACTGACCCAGCCGTCGGCGTCGCCCTTGCCCGGGTCGGGCCCGATGCGGATGTTCCCGTCCCCGGTGCGGATGATCAGGACGAGGGTGGTCCCCTTGCCGCTGCTGCCGTGATCATCGGTGACCGCGGCGCGGACATCGGTCACGACCGCGTGGGGCGCCGACGGGGCGGCGGCGAACGCGCCGGTCGGCGCCAGCACGCCTCCCGCGACCACGGCGGTCGAGGCGGCCAGCATGAGGAGGCGCGGCTTCCGGAAGGGGCGAGGCATGGGAATCTCCTGGGGTGTGAGGTGGAGCAGGGGGTACGTCCAGTAGGCCTCGCCCGCCCCCGCACGGTCACGTCCCTGCATCCCGTGGCTTGACGCACGCCGGCGGCCGTGCCCGCCGCGACCGACCACACCGCGAGCCGCACGTACGAGGGCCGCACGTACGAGGGCCGCCCGTAGGAGGGCCGCCCCCAAACGGCTCGACCGGTCATGATCGGCTCCGGTACGGTGGCCCCCACCCGTGAGAGCCGCCGAAGTCTCCACCCGCTCGCCGCCGCTGGAGACATCCCCGTGACCGTGGTCTCGCCCGCACTCGCCGCCCCCCGCCGGGCCTGGCTCGCCGACCTGCCCGTGCTGGCCGTCGCCGTCGTATGGGGCGGCAGCTACCTCGCCGCCAAGGGCATCACCACCACCCAGACCGTGATCGGCGTACTCGTGCTGCGCTTCGGGCTCGTCCTGCCCGTGCTGGCCGTGGCCGGGTGGCGGCGGCTGCGGGCGCTGACCCCCGCCCAGCTGCGCGGCGCGGGGCTGCTGGGCCTCGTACTCGGCGGGATCTTCCTCCTGGAGACCTACGGGGTCGTCCACACCTCCGCCACCAACGCCGGGCTGATCATCAGCCTGACCATGATCTTCACGCCGCTCGCCGAGGCCGCGGTGCGGCGGCGCGCGCCCTCGGCCGGCTTCCTCGCCGCCGCCGGGGTCTCCGTCGCGGGAGTGGTCCTGCTGACCCAGGGCGGGGGGTTCACCGCGCCCAGCCCCGGCGACCTGCTCATGCTCTGCGCCGCCCTCGCCCGGACCCTGCACGTCCTGCTGATGGCCCGGGTCAAGGCCGTCCAGGACGCCGACTCGCTCTCCCTGACCACCGTCCAGCTCGGCGGCGCCGTCCTGGTCTTCGCCCTGCTCGCGGCCGTCCCCGGCACCGGGGAGGCCCCATGGACCGCGGCCGCCGGTTTCGGGGCCGCCGAGTGGGCCGGGCTGGTCTTCCTCTCCGCCTTGTGCACCCTCTTCGCCTTCTTCGTGCAGATGTGGGCCGTCCGCCGGACCTCGCCCTCCCGAGTCAGTCTGCTGCTCGGCACCGAGCCGCTGTGGGCGGCGGTCGCCGGCATCGCCATCGGCGGCGAGCACCTCGGCGCCCCCGGCCTGGCGGGCGCCGCCCTCGTGCTCGCCGGCACCGCCTGGGGCCGCCGCGCTGTCGACGGCTGAACGATTGTCCGAAACCGCTCCCGCCCACGGTGAACAGCGGCCCTACGCTGGCCACCATGCCAGTTCTGGACATCAGCAATCTCGCCGACGGCTTCAACGAGAACCCCTACCCGCACTACGCGCGGTTGAGGGAGAGCGGCCCGGTCCACCGCATCAAGACGGCGGACGGGGAAGGGATCTGGCTGATCGTCGGCCACGACGAGGCCCGCCAGGCCCTCGCCCACCCCGACGTGTCGAAGAACTGGCAGACGGCGGGCCTCTACGCCGACCGGACCACCACCACCCTCAGCACCAACATGCTCCGCTCCGACCCGCCCCACCACACCCGGCTGCGCCGCCTGGTGGCGCGTGAGTTCACCTCCCCCCGGGTCGAGGCCCTGCGCCCGCGCGTGCAGCAGGTCACCGACGAGCTGCTCGACGCGATGGCCTCGGCCCCGGACCGCCGCGCCGACCTGATCCGGTCCTTCGCCGTACCGCTGCCGATGACCGTCATCTGCGAACTCCTCGGCGTACCCGACCTCGAACGCGGCTCGTTCCGCCGGTGGTCCACCGAGATCGTCGCGCCGACCGGCGCCGGGGCCGAGACCGAGGCGCTGCGCGCCATGTCCGGCTATCTGGCCGAGCTCACCGACGCCAAGCGGGAGCGCCCCGGCGAGGACCTGCTCAGCGCGCTGATCCGGACCCGGGACGAGGACGGCGACCGGCTGTCCCCCGAGGAGCTGATCGGCATGGCCTTCCTGCTGCTGGTCGCCGGGCACGAGACCACGGTCAACCTGATCGGCAACGGCGTACGGGCCCTGCTCGCGCACCCCGAGCAACTGGCGGCCCTGCGCGCCGACCCGGACGGGCTGATCGACGGCGCGGTCGAGGAGATGCTCCGCTACGACGGCCCGCTGGAGAGCGCCACCTACCGCTTCGCCCGCGCCGACCTGGAGATCGGAGGCACCGTGATCGAGGAGGGCTCGCCCGTACTGGTCTCCCTGGCCGCCGCCGACCGCGACCCGGCGCGGTTCACCGGCCCCGACCTCTTCGACATCCGCCGCACCGGCCAGAGCCACATGGCTTTCGGCCACGGCATCCACTTCTGCATCGGCGCCCCGCTGGCCCGCATGGAGGGCCGCATCGCGGTCCGGGCCCTGCTGGAGCGGTTCCCCGACCTGGCCGAGGACCGGGAGGCAGGCCCCCTCGACTGGATCCCCGGCACGCTGATCCGGGGAGTGAAGCGGCTGCCGGTGCGCTGGTAGCCGTCCATGAGGAGCCGCATTAGCCGCAGGAGTCGCAGGAATCACAGGAGTCACGGGAGCCGCAGCGGAGGCCGCGGGCGCCGCTCACAGGTCCGGCAGCTCCTCCAGCCGGACCCGGCGCCGCTCGCGGCGCGAGAGCTCGCACGCCTCGGCGACCCGGAGCGCGGCGAGCGCCTCCCGGCCGTCGCAGGGGTTGGGGCCCTCGCCGCGCACCAGGCGCACGAAGGCCTCCAGCTCCGCCTCGTATGCGGGGCCGAAGCGCTCCAGGAAGCCCGTCCACGGCTTGCTCGCCGGAGGCGGCCCGTGCGGCTCGGTCGAGGCGATCGGCGTACGGTCGTCCAGCCCGGCGGACACCTGGTCCAGTTCCCCGGCCAGCTCCATCCGGACGTCGTAGCCGGCGCCGTTGATCCGGCTGCCGGTCGCGGTGACGAGCGTGCCGTCGTCCAGGGTCAGCACGGCCGCGGCCGTGTCGATGTCACCCGTATCCCGGAACCGCGGCGGGCCCGCGTCGGATCCGGCCGCGTACACCTCCGTCACCTCGTGACCGGTGACCCAGCGGACCATGTCGAAATCGTGCACGAGGCAGTCCCGGTACAGGCCGCCCGAGGCCGCCAGGTACGCGGCGGGCGGCGGAGCCGGATCGGCCGTCATCGTGCGTACGGTGTGCAGCCGCCCCAGGGCGCCCGAGCGGACCAGCTCCCGGGCGGTGCGGTAGCCGGCGTCGAAGCGGCGCATGAAGCCCAGCTGGAGCACGCCGCCGGCCGCCTCCACCTCGCGCAGCGCGGTGAGGGTGCGGGCCAGGTCCGGGGCCAGCGGCTTCTCGCAGAACACCGGCAGGCCGCCGCGTACCGCCCGTACGACCAGCTCCGCGTGGCCCTCGGTCGAGCAGGCCACGACCACCGCGTCCACGCCCCAGGTGAAGACCTGCTCCACGGAGGGCGCGGCGGTGGCCCCGAGCCGGTCGGCCAGGCGGGCCGCCCGCGCGGGGTCGGCGTCGGCGAGCAGGAGGGAGCCGGCGTCCGCCTGGCGGGCCAGCGCCGCCGCGTGGAACGAGCCGATCCGGCCCGTTCCGATGAGCCCGATGCGCATGCACTCAACCTGACCCCGTACGGGGGAGCTGTCAATCCGCCCGCGCATGCCCCGATGGCCCGTCATGGTCCACTGTGGCGGATACTGGGCGGCTGGAACCGGAATGACCGAATGATGGCGGACGAGACGGATGAGGGAAGGGCGCGGCGACGTGGCTAGGGTTCGGACAGGGGTACGCGTCGTGGGCGCCGTGCTCGCGGCGGTACTGGGAGCCTCGCTCGCGGGCTGCAGCAGCACGGGGGGCAAGCGCGCCGAGGAGCGGGCGAAGGCCGCGGCGGCGGGCCGGCCGGCGGTGTCCACCCCGCGCTGGACCTTCGCGATGGTCACGCACGCGGGCGACGGCGACACCTTCTGGGACATCGTCCAGAAGGGCGCCAAGGAGGCCGCGGCGAAGGACAACATCAACTTCGTCTACGCCCACGACGACCAGGCGCAGCAGCAGGCTCAGTTCGTGCAGAACGCCATCGACCAGAAGGTCGACGGGATCATCGTCAGCCTGGCCAAGCCGGAAGCACTCAAGGACGTCATCGCCAAGGCCGTCAAGGCCGGCATCCCGGTGGTCACGGTCAACTCCGGCTCCGCCCAGTCCGCCGCCTACGGGGCGCTGACCCACATCGGCCAGGACGAGGAGATCGCGGGCGAGGCGGTCGGCACCGAGCTGACCGAGCGCGGCAGGAAGAAGGCCGTCTGCGTCCTGCACGAGCAGGGCAACGTGGGCCACGAGCAGCGCTGCGCCGGGGCGAAGAGAACGTTCGGCGAGGCCGGCGGGGTCATGGAGAACCTGTACGTCGAGGGCACCAACATGCCGTCCGTCCAGGCGGCCATCCAGGCGAAACTGCAGGCGGACCCCTCCGTCGACGCGATCCTCACCCTCGGCGCGCCCTTCGCCCCCACCGCGGTCAAGGCGAAGGACGCGGCGGGCAGCAAGGCCGAGGTGGACACCTTCGACCTCAACGAATCCGTCGCCCGCGACCTGAAGTCCGGAGCCCTCGGCTTCGCCGTCGACCAGCAGCCCTACCTCCAGGGCTACGAGGCGATCGACCTGCTCTGGCTCCACCGCTACAACGCGGACGTCCTCGGCGGCGGCCGCCCGGTGCTCACCGGGCCGCAGATCGTCACGGCCGCCGAGTCGGCCAAGCTGGAGGAGTTCATCAAGCGGGGAACCCGGTGAGCGCCGCCGCCCCCGCGGACGAACGCGTCGCGCCCACCTCGCTGGTCCGCAGGCTGCTGGGCCGCCCCGAGCTGGGCGCCGTGGTCGGCGCCGCCGCCGTCTTCGTCTTCTTCTCCTTCGCCGCACCCAGCTTCCTGCAGGCCTCCAGCCTCAGCACGGTGCTGTACTCGGCCTCCACCATCGGGATCATGGCCGTCCCGGTGGCCCTGCTGATGATCGGCGGCGAGTTCGACCTCTCCGCGGGCGTCATGGTCACGACCTCGGCACTGGTGAGCTCGATGCTCAGCTACCAGATGACCGCCAACGTCTGGGTCGGCGTCCTGGTGTCGCTGCTCGTCACCCTGTCCATCGGCTTCTTCAACGGCTTCATGCTGACCCGTACCAAGCTGCCCAGCTTCATCATCACGCTCGGCACCTTCCTGATGCTGACCGGTCTGAACCTCGGCTTCACCAAGCTGATCAGCGGATCGGTCTCCACCAAGAGCATCGCCGACATGGAGGGCTTCGACTCCGCGCGCGCCCTCTTCGCCTCGCAGTGGAACATCGGCTCGGTCACCCTGAAGGTCACCGTCCTGTGGTGGCTGGCCCTGGTCGCCGTCGCCACCTGGATCCTGCTGCGCACCCGGACCGGAAACTGGATCTTCGCGGTGGGCGGCGGGGCCGACGCGGCCCGCGCGACCGGTGTCCCGGTCGTGAAGACCCGCATCGGCCTCTACATGGGCGTCGCCCTGTGCGCCTGGATCTCGGGCCAGCACATCCTCTTCTCGTTCGACGTGGTCCAGTCGGGCGAGGGGGTCGGCAACGAGTTCCTCTACATCATCGCGGCCGTCATCGGCGGCTGCCTGATGACCGGCGGCTACGGCTCCGCCATCGGCTCGGCGGTCGGCGCCTTCATCTTCGGCATGACCAGCAACGGCATCGTCTACGCCCAGTGGAACCCGGACTGGTTCAAGTTCTTCCTGGGCGCGATGCTCCTGCTCGCGACGCTGCTCAACGCATGGGTCCGCAAGCGGGCGGAGGAGAGCCGGTGACCACGAAAGACGCGACGACCCTGGTGAAGCTGACCGGGGTCAGCAAGTACTACGGGAACATCCGCGCCCTCCAAGGGGTCTCCCTGGAGGTCGCGGCGGGCGAGATCACCTGTGTCCTCGGCGACAACGGCGCCGGCAAGTCGACCCTCATCAAGATCATCTCGGGGTTGCACCAGCACGACGCCGGCACCTTCGAGATCGAGGGCGAGGAGACCGTGCTCGCCAACCCGCGCGCGGCCCTCGACCGCGGCATCGCCACCGTCTACCAGGACCTCGCCGTCGTTCCGCTCATGCCCGTATGGCGGAACTTCTTCCTCGGGTCGGAGCCGACCAAGGGCCGCGGCCCGCTGCGCCGCCTCGACGTGGACTTCATGCGCGAGACCACCCGCGCCGAGCTGCTGCGCATGGGCATCGACCTGCGCGACGTCGACCAGCCCATCGGCACCCTGTCCGGCGGCGAACGGCAGTGCGTGGCCATCGCCCGTGCGGTCCACTTCGGCGCGAAGGTCCTCGTGCTCGACGAGCCGACCGCCGCGCTCGGCGTCAAGCAGTCCGGCGTGGTCCTCAAGTACGTCGCCGCCGCCCGCGACGCCGGTCTCGGCGTGGTGCTGATCACCCACAACCCGCACCACGCCCACTTGGTCGGCGACCGGTTCGTGCTCCTCAAGCGCGGCGCGATGGCCGGCAGCCACACCCGCGACTCGATCACCCTGGACGAGCTCACCCGGCAGATGGCGGGTGGCTCCGAGCTGGACGAGCTGAGCCACGAACTGGAGCGAGTGGCAGAATCGGGCGCAGGCGCCCCATCCGGCGCAGCCGATCCGGAATCCGGCTCCGCTTCCGACTCCGCTTCCGGCTCCACCTCCTCCGACAGGGGCGACACGACTCGATGAGCACGTACCGGGACTTCACGCTCGCCCACCGGGGGGCGGCGCGGGGCACCGTCCTGCGGACCGTCGGGACCCGTGAGCGCCGGTCGCACCTGACCGCGCCGCGCGTCCCGACCGTCGGCATCGACATCGGCGGCACCAAGGTCATGGCCGGCGTCGTGGACGCCGACGGGGTCATCCTGGAGAAGATCCGCGCCGAGACGCCGGACAAGTCCAAGAGCGCCAAGGTCGTCGAGGACACCATCGTCGAGCTGGTGCTGGACCTCTCCGACCGGCACGACGTGCACGCGGTGGGCATCGGCGCGGCCGGCTGGGTCGACGCCGACCGCTCCCGGGTCCTCTTCGCGCCCCACCTGGCCTGGCGCGACGAGCCGCTGCGCGACGCGCTCCAGTCCCGCCTCGCGGTCCCGGTCATGGTCGACAACGATGCCAACACGGCGGCGTGGGCGGAATGGCGCTTCGGCGCCGGGCGCGGCGAGGACCACCTCGTCATGATCACTCTCGGCACCGGCATCGGCGGGGCCATCCTCGAGGGCGGCCAGGTCAAGCGCGGCCGGTACGGGGTCGCCGGCGAGTTCGGCCACATGCAGGTCGTCCCCGGCGGTCACCGCTGCCCGTGCGGCAACCGCGGCTGCTGGGAGCAGTACAGCTCCGGCAACGCCCTGGTCCGCGAGGCCCGCGAGCTCGCCGCGGCCGACTCCCCGGTCGCGTACAACATCATCGCCAGGGTCGGCGGCAACGTCCAGGAGATCACCGGGCCGCTCATCACCGAGCTGGCCCGCGAGGGCGACGCCATGTGCGTCGAACTGCTCCAGGACATCGGCCAGTGGCTCGGCATCGGCATCGCCAACCTCGCCGCGGCCCTCGACCCGTCCTGCTTCGTCATCGGCGGCGGCGTCAGTGCCGCCGACGACCTGCTGATCGGCCCCGCCCGTGACGCCTTCCGGCGCCACCTCACCGGCCGCGGCTACCGGCCCGAGGCCCGGATCGCCAAGGCCGAGCTGGGGCCCGAGGCGGGTATGGTCGGAGCCGCCGACCTCGCCCGACTCGTCGCCCGCCGGTTCCGCCGCGCCACGCGCCGCCGGGTCGAGCGCTACGAGCGCTACGCGCAGCTGGGCCGGCGCGACGCCGGCGGCCCCACGGACTCCAAGGACCGGAACGAGCAGTGACCCCGCCCACCCTGCCCCACCAGGCGTCCGCCCCCGACGGTGGCGGTGCGCCGCCGCCCGCCGCGGCCGAGGACCGCGGGCACGTCGTCAAGCGCCGCTGGATCACCGCGATCACCATCCTGCTGCTGGTCGGCGTACCCGCCGGTTACCTCGCGGTCTCCACCCAGCAGAGCCGCGAGAGCGGGCGCGACAAGGCCGCCCGGATCGGTGCGTCCAAGGTGCGTCCCGGCTGGCCCTCGAAGGTGCAGCGCAGCATCTACGAGGTCCCCATCCCGCCCAAGGCCTGGCGGGTCGGGTTCCTGGAGACCAACAACTGGCGCAGCAGCCGGCTGTTCACGCAGTTCGCGGTCACTCCCGCCGACCTGGACGCCTTCCTGGCCTCCGTCGGCACCGGCCGTGACGCGCTGACCCCCGGGGTCGCGATCTCCCCGCACGACTCCGAGGTCGCGGGCTGGAGCTGGAGCCCCGACTCCAGCTGGTACCAGATCACCCTGGAGCAGCCGGATCCGCGCCCCACCCGGGACGTCACCGTCGACCTCACGGACCCTGGGCACCCCAAGGTCTACGTGGTGTCGACGACGACCCCGTAGCGGTGGGGACAGCCCTTAGCCTGGGATCATGAAGCTCACCAAGCGGCTGCATTCCTGCGTCCAGCTGGAGAAGGACGGGCGCGCGCTCGTCATCGACCCGGGCGCCTTCAGCGAACCGGAAGCGGGCCTGGGGGCTGACGCCCTGCTGGTCACGCACGAGCACCCCGACCACTTCGAGGAGGGCCGGCTGCGGGCCGCCCTCGACGCCAATCCGGCGGCCGGCCTGTGGACGCTGCGCAGTGTGGCGCAGCGGCTGGCCCCCGCCTATCCGGGCCGGGTGCACACCGTCGGGCACGGCGACACCTTCACCGCCGCCGGTTTCGAGGTCCAGGTGCACGGCGAGCTCCACGCCGTGATCCACCCGGACATCCCGCGGGTCACCAACGTCGGCTACCTCGTGGAGGGTTCGCTGTTCCACCCCGGGGACGCGCTGACCGTGCCCGACGCGGCGGTGGAGACGCTGATGCTTCCGGTGCACGCCCCCTGGAACAAGGTCTCCGAGGTGATCGACTACCTCCGCGAGGTCAAGCCGCGGCGGGCCATCGACGTCCACGACGCGTACCTGTCCGACATCGCCCGGCCGATCTACGACACGGTCCTGGACGGCCTGGGCGGAACGGACCACGGCAGGCTCACCGCGGGGGAAGCCGCCGACCTGTGACTGTCGGTGCCGGGCGGTAGGTTGGGACGCATGCGTATCGCCACGTTCAACGTCAACTCCATCACCGCCCGGCTTCCGCGCCTGCTGGCCTGGCTGGAGAGCTCCGGTACCGATGTCCTGTGCATCCAGGAGACCAAGTGCTCCGCGGAGCAGTTCCCGCGGGCCGAGCTGCGCGAGCTGGGCTACGAGTCGGCCGTCAACGCCACCGGCCGCTGGAACGGGGTCGCCCTGCTGTCCAAGGTCGGCCTGGACGACGTGGTCCTGGGGCTGCCCGGCGGGCCCGACTACGAAGGCGTCCAGGAGCCCCGCGCGATCTCCGCCACCTGCGGCGGGGTGCGCGTCTGGTCGGTCTACGTGCCCAACGGCCGGGAGGTCGAGCACGACCACTACGGCTACAAGCTGAACTGGTTCCGCTCCCTGACCACCGCCATCGCCGAGGACGCGGCCGGCCCCCGCCCCTTCGCGGTGCTCGGCGACTTCAACGTGGCCCCGACCGACGAGGACGTCTACGACCCGGCCGTCTTCGAGGGCCTCACCCACGTCACCCCCGCCGAGCGCGCCGCCCTGGAGGCGCTGCGTGCCGCCGGTCTCTCCGACGTGCTGCCGCGCCCCCTCAAGTACGACCGCCCGTACACGTACTGGGACTACCGCCAGCTCGCCTTCCCCAAGAACAGGGGCATGCGCATCGACCTGGTGTACGGGAACGAGCCCTTCACCAAGGCCGTCACCGACGCCTACGTCGACCGTGAGGAGCGCAAGGGCAAGGGTGCGTCCGACCACGCGCCGGTCGTCGTGGACCTGGATCTCGACCGGTAGCCACGGCCTGGATCCGGGCCGTCGGATCCAGGCGCGCCCTGTGGCCAGGGGCGGATCCTGGTGCGACGCTGGTCGGTATGAACATCCCCTTCCTGGACAACTGGCTGAACCGGCGTGAAGCGGTACGGAGTGCCGGTCTCGCCGTCGCCTTCGCCGGTGATCCCGAGGGCGTCGCCGAGTTGTTCTCGGAGTGCGAGATGCTGCGCGTCCAGGCGAGGGCGGCCGGACTCGAACTCGACGAGAGCCGCGCCTCCTTGGAGGCGCTCGACCAGCTGATGCCCCGCTGGCGGCGGGACCCGGAGGTCGTGCCGTGGCTCGGCAACGACGCCGGCTTCTACCTCGGGACCGTGATCATCCGTACCGTCCCCGGAGCCGGCTGGCAGGTGTGGCCCAACGGCCAGCCGGTGATCCGGCTGGCCTCGGGCCGCGAGCTGAACGTGATCGAGTCGGGGGTGTCCTGGGCGATGACCGGATCCCCCGAGCTCAGCCAGGCGTACGCGGAGGCCTCCGAGGGGTGACCGGCCGGGATGTTTATGTCGCCTTTAGGCGTGTCGAGGAGAAGCGTCCTTCCCGGGCTGGATAGTTTGCCTGGACTCGACACACCGACAAGTGGGCAGGGCAGCACATGGTCGTCGACCCGTTGATCGAGCTGCGGGACTTCACGATCCTCAGGTACTGAGGGTCCCGCCGATCCCTCAGAAGGGCCACCCCGCCCGGCAGCAGCCGCGGATCACTGCTCGCGCAGCGGCACCGACACGTAACTGGGATCGGTGGGCGGCGAGGAGAAGGTCAGCTGCGCGCCGGTGGGGTTGTGCTCGATGTAGAGCGGGTCGACCGTGTCGACGACGAGCGCGAGCCGGTGGCCCGCGGGTACGTCGTAGGCGGTGGAGAACAGCTCCAGGTCCACACCGAAGGCCTGTCCGGGAGTGCGCCCGTGGAAGGTGTGGGGGGCGTGGCTGACCAGCTTGCCGATGCCGAGCGGGCCGACGTCGTAGAGGTACGCGACGAAGGTGCCGTCGCCCTTGGTGGGAGTGACCGTGGTGTGGACCTCGACCGTGCCGCGGATCCGGCGCGCCTCGCCGTAGCGCCCTGACTGCCAGACGGCGGCGAAGGCGCGGGGGAGCAGGGGAACGGAGGCGGTCGGGGGCGCCTGGGCCAGCTGGTCGAGGATGCTGGAGAGGAAGATGATCCCGCCGTTGGCCCCGGAGTCGATGTTGGCGAACACGTGCTCGCTGTCGGAGAGCGCGAGCTTCTCGGTGCCGCCCGCGCCGACCGACTTCCAGTCGGCGTAGCCCTCGTACGCGCCGCTGCTGCGGGACTTGATCTGCACCGGTGCCTCGGCGTCGACGCCGTTGCGCTCGCCCTTGAGGTAGCGGTCGAACCAGCGGTGGGCGTTGGTCCACGTGTCGTTGGGCAGGCCCAGCAGGCCGGTGGCCTCGGCGGTGGCGTGGTCGCCCGGGCGGAACTCCAGCCGCTTGGGCCCGGTCAGCTTCTCGTAGAACTCCGCGTACTGGTTGGGCGGGAAGATGGTGTCGCCCCAGGCGTTGCCGAGCATGATCGCGGCGCCGTTGGCGTTGATCCGGTCCACCTGCTCGGTGGCCGACCGCTTCTTGCCCCACTCGATCATCTGCTGCTCCCGGTCCAGCCGGGAGCCGAGGAAGTCGCCGAGTACCGACTGGAGTTCGGGGCCGGGGCGGCCGGTGAGGAAGCCGGCGGCGCCGAGCATCCCGGCGGCCTGGAGGTGCTGGGTGCGGCCGGAGTAGATGGACTCGATGATGTCGGCCCAGCCGCTCATCGCGACCACCGCCTTGACGCGCGGGTCGTGCGCCGAGGCCAGCAGGCTGATGCCCGCGCCGTACGAGACCCCGCCGAGGCCGATGCGGTCCGCGTCGGCGGGGGAGTTGGCCAGGGCCCAGTCGATGACGGCCGAGACGTCGGCGGTGTCCGCCGGGCCGGCCACCTCGATCCGGCCGCCGGAGAGCCAGAAGCCGCGGGAGGTGTAGCTGACCACCACGTAGCCGGAGTCGGCGAGCTGCCTGGCCTGGGCGATGTATTCGATCTGCGGCAGGCCCCAGCTGGTGGGGAGCACGATCAGCGGGTACGTGCGGCCCGCCTCCGCGCCGGCCGGGGTGAAGACGTTGCCCTTGAGGGTGATGCCCCCGGAGCCGGGAATGTCATGGAAGGCCAGGTGAGACGAGGCGTCGGCGGTGACGGCCGCGGCGGGTGCGGTCGCCGCCTGGGCCTGGTGGGGGGCCAGGCCCAGGGCGGCTGCCGCCAGCACGGCCGCCACGGCTGCCGCCGAGGTGGTGCGTTTCATCAATCGTTCCTCGCGTACGCCGGGTTGTCGGAATGACCCGACGTTAACGGGAGGGGATTACCGGGGGTAACCCACGAGTAAGTTACGCGCTGGTAACGATCGAAACGTGTCAGCGGAGGGGTCAGCCGTTCCGCGGGGCGCCGTTCAGCGCGCTCTTGGCCTTCCACTCGTCCCAGGAGAGGTTCCACTCGCCGTAGCCGTTGCCGATCTCGGCGTTGCCCTTGGAGCCGCTGCCGACCACCTCGAAGGGGTCGCCGACCTGCACCTTCTCGTAGAAGTCCTTGGCATCGGCGTCGCTCATGCCCACGCAGCCGGAACTGGAGTTGACGCGGCCGAAGTTGCCCGCGTTCCACGGCGCGGCGTGTGCGTACATGCCCGACCAGGTCAGCCGCATCGAGTAGTCGACCATCTTGTCGTAGGCGTCACCCAGGCCCACCGACTGGGAGTCCATCCGGATGGTGCCCTCCTTCGACATCAGTACCATCTTCCCGGACCAGGAGGCCTTCTTGCCGCCCGGAGTGCCGGCCGAGATCGGGATCGTCTCGACCGCCTGGCCGTCCTCGGTCACCGTCATCTTCTTGGTGTCCAGGCTGACCTCCATCCGGCGGTCCTTGCCGATCTTGAACTCGGTGCTGTAGTCCTTCGCGAAGAGGCCGCCGCCCTTGCCGGAGTCCACCCCGTTCAGGTTCATCTCGACCTTCACGTCGGTGCCGGACTTCCAGTAGTCCTTGGGGCGCCAGTCGACCCGGTCGCTGCCCGAGTAGTCCGTGAACCAGCCCCAGGAGCCCTCGGTGTTGTTCGAGGTCGTGACCTTCAGCTGCTTCTCGACCTCGGCCTTGTTCGCCACCGGGTTGTCGAAGACGATCGAGACGGGCATTGCGACGCCCACCGTGCTGCCCTTGGGCAGGTTGATCCTTACCTTGTTCACCTTGTCGGCGGCGGAGGTCTTGAACTGGGCCGAGGCGCTCTGGCTCTCGGTGTTCTGCGCCTCCACCTTGTAGTCCGTGCCGGGCGCGGCATTGCGCTCGGAGGTCCAGGTCCGGCCGTCGTCGGATATCTTCCCCGGGAGCTCCCCGCCCTTGGCGTCGGTCACCTTCACCAGGGCCAGCTTGCCGTCGGCGACGGTGACCTTGACCGGCTCGCCGGCCTTCACCTGCTCGCCCGCGAGGTTCACCGAAACCGCCATGGCCGGCTTCTGCTTCAGCTCGGCCTTGGTGTCCTTGCCTGCCTGGTCGCCGCCCCCGCCCGAGCAGGCGGTCAGTGCGGCGGCCAGAAGTGCGGTACCCGCCATGGCGGTGCGGCGTATGCGGCTCAACGAAAACCCCTCCATCAATGACCGTTCGCAAATGTAGATGCGAACGGGACGACTTTAGGTTGCACGGATCCGGGTAACGGATCGTCCTTCCGGTTGTGACATGGACCGCAGCGAAACGGTCATCGTCCGGTCACAATCGCCGCGCGCTTCGGTCACGGAGGGCTGTGAAAGTCATGTGCATGCTCGCGACCACTTCCCCGCAACACCAGCAGCGGCAGCAGGAACTGACGATGCGCCCTCTGTCTCTACCGGAATACCAGGGCTTCCTCGCGGAGCACCGGCAGGCGAGTTTTCTCCAGTACCCCTCCTGGGCCCAGGTGAAGGACCTGTGGCGCTCCGAAAGAATCGGATGGCACCGCCCCGACGGTGGGATAGCGGGCGTCGGACTCGTTCTCTACCGCCAATTCCCCGGCACCCGCAAATACTTCGCCTACCTCCCCGAGGGTCCCGTCGCCGACTGGTCCGATCCCGACATCGACCGCTGGCTGACCCCGCTGACGCGCCACCTCAAGGCGGCCGGCGCCTTCGCCGTCCGCATCGGCCCCACCCCCGCCTACCGGCGCTGGGACGCGGCCACCGCCAAGGCCGCCGCCGGGCCCGGACGGCAGATCTCCGACGTCCTCGCCAGCGAGGTGGACCCCGTCGGCGCCGCCCTCGCCGACCGGCTGCGCACCCGCGGCTGGAAGCGCTGCGGCGGAGAGGACGACGGCGACGCCCAGCCCCGCCACGTCTTCCGGGTGCCCCTGGCGGGCCGCACCCTCGACGACCTGTGGTCCGGACTGAACCAGGAGTGGCGGCGCAATGTGCGCAAGGCCACGAAGGCGGGTGTGGAGACGGTCGTCGGCACCGCCGCCGACCTGCCCGAGTTCTACCGGCTGCTGCGGATCACCGAGGAGCGCGACGGCTTCCGGCTCGGCCGCTCCCTGTCGTACTACGCGCAGCAGTACGAGGCCCTCAACGCCGAGGAGCCCGGCCGGATGCGGCTCTACCTGGGAGTCCACCAGGGCGAGATCCTCGCCGCCCACACGATGATCGTCGCCGGGAACCGGGTCTGGTACCAGACCGGTGCCTCCGCCGACCACCGCCGCGAAGTCCGGCCCAGCAACGCCCTGCAGTGGCGCATGATCTGCGACGCACACGCCCTCGGGGCCGACGAGTACGACATGCGCGGGGTACCCTCCACCCTCGACCCCGACGCACGTTCCTTCGGGCTGCTGCGCTGGAAGCTCGGCACCGGCGGACAGGTCGTCGAGACGCTCGGCGAGTGGGAGACCCCGATGGACGGATACACCAACACGGTGCTCTACAAGGCGTTCCAGGCCTACCTGGCCCGCAGGTGACGGCCACCACCGACACCAGGCCGGCCGCCCCCGGCGCAGGCGGCGCTCACGCGGCGCCGAAGAAGACCTCGGTGCTGCGCAGCGGCGCGCTCATGGCGGCCGGATCGATCGTCTCCCGCGCCACCGGCTTCATCCGCTCCGCCGTCGTCGTCGCGGCGCTGGGCACCGGACTGCTCGGCGACGGCTACGCCGTCGCCAACACCGTCCCGAACATCCTGTACATGCTGCTCATCGGCGGCGCGCTCAACGCCGTCTTCGTCCCCGAGCTGATACGCGCCGCCAAGGAGCACGAGGACGGCGGGGCCGCGTACACCGACCGGCTGCTGACCGCCTGCACCGTGGCACTCGTCCTGCTCACCGCCGTCGCGGTCCTCGCCACCCCGCTCATCGTCGGCGCGTACACCCCCTACAGCGGGGCGCAGCAGAGCACCACCGTCGCCCTGGCCCGGTTCTGCCTCCCGCAGATCCTCTTCTACGGCCTGTTCACCCTGCTCGGGCAGGTACTGAACGCTCGCGGCCGGTTCGGCGCCATGATGTGGACGCCGGTCCTCAACAACGTCGTGATCATCGGTGTCTTCGGGCTCTTCCTGTACGTCTCCCACGGCGCGGCGGACGGCCTCACCGCCGCCGAGACCCGGCTCCTCGGAATCGGCACCACCGCGGGCATCGTCGTCCAGGCCCTCGCCCTCGTCCCCTCGCTGCGCGCCGCGCGCTTCCGCTGGCGTCCCCGCTTCGACTGGCGCGGCAGCGGCCTCACCCGCCCGCTGCGCAACGCGGGCTGGCTGGTGATGCTCGTCCTCACCAACCAGATCGCCTACTGGGTGGTGACCCGGCTCTCCACCACCACCGGAGACCTCGCGGTCAAGGCGGGCCTCGCGGAGGGCGTCGGCTACACCGCCTACAGCAACGCCTACCAACTGTGGATCGTCCCGCAGGGCATCATCACGGTCTCCCTCGTGACCGCCCTGATGCCCCGGATGAGTTCGGCCGCGGCCGACGGCGACCTCGCCGCCCTGCGCGCGGACCTCTCCTACGCACTGCGTTCCAGCGCCGCCCTCGTCGTCCCCGCCGCCGCGGTCTTCGCCGCCCTCGCCCCCTGGGTCACGGGCAGCGTCTTCGGGTACGGGCGCACCGGCGCCGCCGACATCGCGGTCATGGCGGGCATGCTCACGGCGTTCGCGCCCGGCCTGATCGCGTTCTCCGCGCAGTACGTCCTCTCGCGCGGCTTCTACGCCCTCTCCGACACCCGCACGCCCTTCTTCCTCAACCTCTCCATCGCCGCCCTGAACGCCGGGCTCTCGGGCGCCGCCTACCTCCTGCTGTCCCCGCGCTGGGCGGTCACCGGCATGGCCGCGGCCTCCTCCGTCGCCTTCACCGCCGGCGCCGCCATCACCGCGTACACCCTTGCCCGCAGGCTCGGCCCGCGCGCGGGCACCCGCGGCGCACGGCGCGCCACCGCCGTACGGACCCACCTGCGGCTGCTGACCGCCTGCGCACCGGCGGCCGCCGCCGGGTACGCGGCCGCCCGCGCCGCCGAGCGGTTCGGGGACTTCGCCGCGGTCGGTGCGGGAACCATCGTCCTGGTGGGAGTCGTCGTTCTCCTTGCCGGGCCGCTGCGCCTGACGGAGATCACCGACCAGCTGGACTCCCTGCGGCGCAAGACCGGCCGTTAGCGGGAGGCCGAGCCCCGAACCACCCTGGATACTGACCGGATGCCACGCGTACTGCTGATCGAGGACGACCCTTCCATCCGGGAGGGCGTGGGCCTGGGCCTGCGCCGGCGCGGTCACGAGGTGAGCGCCGCCGAGACCGGGGAGGCGGGGCTCGACCTGATGGCGAGCTTCCGCCCCGAACTCGTCCTGCTCGACCTGATGCTGCCGGGGATGAACGGCGTGCAGGTCTGCCACCGCATCCGCGAGACCAGCCAGGTGCCCATCATCATGCTGACCGCGCGCGGCGACGACTTCGACGTGGTCATCGGCCTGGAGGCGGGCGCCGACGACTACATCGTCAAACCCGCCCGCACCGAGGTCATCGAGGCCCGCGTCAAGGCCGTCCTGCGCCGGCTCAGCGACCCGGTGGGCAGCCGCCCCGAGGTCGAGCACCACGGCGAACTGACCATCGACCGCGCCGGGCTGGCCGTCGCCAAGAACGGCGAGCGCGTCCCCCTCGCCCCGAGCGAGATCAAGCTCCTGCTGCACCTGTCGGCCTCTCCCGAGCAGGTCTTCTCCCGCCAGCAGCTCCTGGAGTACGTCTGGGAGCACAGCTACCACGCCGACGCGCGGCTCGTGGACGCCTGCGTCCGCCGGCTGCGCCACAAGATAGAGGACCCCGACCAAAGCCCCCGCTACATCCAGACCGTGCGGGGCTTCGGCTACCGCTTCGGTCCCCTGTAGGGGCACGCGGTGCGACGGATAGCCCCGCTCGGGCTGCGCACCCGGCTGATAGCGGCCTTCCTGCTGGTCGCCGCGATCAGCGCGGTGAGCACGGCCGCCCTCACCTACCAGCAGGCGCGCAACGCCATCCTCAAGCAGACCCAGGACACCGCCGTCAACACCCTGCGGGACCAGGTCGAGCAGCAGGAGATCCGCCTTCCCCTGACCCAGCAGGAGCTGCAGCGGGTCGTCATCGACCTCGGCAAGCGCGGCAAACCCCACCCGTGGATCATCTTCGGCGAGTACGGCAGCCTGCGCGTGTCCACCAACCCCGGCACGCCCACCTCCACCGTGATCACCGACGGCCTGCGCGACCGGGTCCGCGGCAACCAGTACACCGCCTTCCAGCGCGTCGAGGACCAGCGCGGCAACCCCTGGCTCACGGTCGGCGTCCCCGCCCTCTTCGAGCACAACGGCTACACCGAACCCACCGGGGCCGTCTTCTACGCCAGCGTCCCGCTCGCCACCGAGAAGCAGACCGTGCAGGCCATGGTCGACGCCGCCAAGCAGGGCGCAGTCCCGGGGCTGGCCATCGCCATCGTCCCCGCGCTGCTGGCCGCCCGCAGCGTGCTGCGGCCCGTCCGGGACATGCGCCGGGCCGCCCAGCGGCTGGGCCGCGGCCGCCTCGACACCCGCATCGAGGTGCGGGGTGCGGACGAACTCGCCGGACTCGCCCGCACCTTCAACGAGACCGCCCGCGCCCTGGAGCAGTCGGTGAGCGAGCTCCGGGACGCGGAGGCCCGCGCCCGCCGCTTCGCCTCCGACGTCTCCCATGAACTGCGCACCCCCCTCGCCGGAATGCTCGCCGTGACCGAGGTCCTGGACGAGGACGCCGCGCGCCTCGACGCCGACACCGCCAAGGCCCTGCGCCTGGTGAGCGCCGAAACCGGCAAACTGGCCGTCCTCGTCGAGGACCTGATGGAGATCTCGCGCTTCGACGCCCGGGCCGCCGAGCTCAACCTCGACGACGTGGACATCGCCGAAGCCGTGCGCAAGACCCTCGAACGACGCCACTGGGACGACGAACGCCTCGTCACCGAGCTGCCGGACGGCGTGCGCGCCCGGCTCGACGCGCGCCGCTTCGACGTGGTCCTCGCCAACCTCGTCGGCAATGCCCTGCGGCACGGCGGCGCCCCCGTACGCGTCACCGTACGCACCGCACCGGGCGAGGACGGCGAGCGGCTGCTGATCGACGTCGCCGACAGCGGGCCCGGCATCGCCCCGGAGGTGCTGCCGCACATCTTCGACCGCTTCTTCAAGGCCGACGCGGCCAGGACCCGCTCCGCCGGCAGTGGCCTCGGACTCGCCATCACCCTGGAGAACGTCCGCCTGCACGGCGGCACCCTCCGGGCGGGCAACGGGCCTCGCGGCGGAGCCGTCTTCACGATCGACATGCCGCTGGAGGCCAGCGCATGACGGGGCGGAAGACGAGGTCCCGGGCCACGGCGACGCTGGCGTGCTGCGCCCTGCTGCTCGCCGGATGCGGGATCAAGACCACCGGGGTGATCGAGAGCGGCCATCCCGCCACCGTCAAGAGCCCCGGCGGCAAGGTCGCCGTCGTGTACTTCGTCTCCAAGGAGGGCGACCGGCTCGTCCCGGTCCCGTTCAAGGTCGACGGTAGCTACACCATCGCGCCCAGGTCGCTGGTGCGGCTGCTGCTGGACGGCCCCGGCGGTCCGGCTCAGGAGGCGGGGCTCACCACGGCGCTGCCCCGGCTGTCCGCCGCGCAGCTGGAGGTGGTGGGGGTGAGCGAGTACGCGCCGGGCGAGGGGATCACCATCCGTGTGCCGCTCGCCGTGGGCGGCCTGTCGGACCTGGCCCGCAGCCAGCTGGTGTGCACCGTCGGCGTCTCCGCCGTGCCGGACGTCCTCAGCCCGGTCGCCCTGCAGGGCATCGACACCGCCCTCCCGGCCGCCGACTGCGACCTGCAGCGCTGACGTGCGCGGCCGGCCGCGCCCTTGCGGGCGGGGCCACCCACCCGTCACGGTGGCCCCATGGACCACGCCGCGGACGTTCCCGACGTCTTCGACCCCCGCCTCTACGCCGAGGGCATCCCCCACGAGCGCTACCGGCTGCTGCGCGACCGGCACCCCGTGGCCTGGCAGCCGGAGCCGGAGATCCAGGGCTGGCCCGCCGGCCCCGGCTTCTGGGCCGTCACCCGGCACGCCGACGTCGTCCGCGTCCTGCGCGACCACCGGACGTACTCCTCCTGGCTGGGCGCCACCCAGATCCGCGACCCAGACCCGGCCGACCTGCCCTTCCTGCGCCGCACCATGCTCAACCAGGACCCGGACAAGGCTGCCGGCCACCACGGCAGGCTGCGCAGGCTGGTCGCCCGGGCCTTCACCCCGGCCCGGGTCGACGCCTTCACCGCTCGGGTACGGGACCGCGCCCGCGCCCTGCTCGCCGCCGCCCGGGAGGGCGCCGAGGACGGAGCCGCCGACCTGGTGCGCACCGTCACCGACGAGTACGCCCTGCTGAACCTCACCGACCTGCTGGGCGTCCCGGCCGCCGACCGGGCGCTGCTGCTGGAGTGGACCGTACGGATCATCGGCTACCAGGATCCCGAGGACGCGCCCGCACCCCTGCTCGGCCCGGACGGCAAGCCGCTGAACCCGCGCTCCCCGGCACTGCTCGGCGAGATGTTCGCGTACGCCCGCGAACTGGCCGCCCACAAGCGCGCGCACCCCGGCGACGACGTGATGACCGCCCTCGCCGAGGCCGGGCTCGACCCGGCCGAGCTGGAGATGTTCTTCTTCCTGCTCACCGTCGCGGGCAACGACACCGTGCGCAGCGCGGCGCCCGGCGGGCTGCTGGCGCTGGCCCGCGACTCGGGGGCCTACCGGCTGCTCGCCGAGGGCCGGGTCCCGACGGACCGTGCCGTCGAGGAACTCCTGCGCGTGCACCCGCCCGTGCTCAGCTTCCGCCGGACCGCGGCCGTCGACACCGAGCTGGCCGGGCGGCGCATCCGGGCGGGGGACAAGGTGGTGGTCTTCCACGCCTCCGCCAACCACGACGAGCGCGTCTTCACGGACCCCGCACGCCTGGACCCCGGCCGGACGCCCAACCCGCACGTCTCGTTCGGGGACGGTCCGCACGTCTGCCTCGGAGCCCACTTCGCCCGACTCCAGCTGCGCACCTTCTACGAGGAGTGGCGCGCGGTCATGCCTCCGCCCGAACTCGCGGGACCGCCCCGGCGGCTGGTCTCCAACTTCATCAACGGGATCACACGGCTGCCGCTACGGGTGTCCGGGCCGCCTCGGTGACGTCCGCCACCAGCTCGGTCACATCGGGTCCGTAGGCATCAGAGTTGATCACTTTGAGCATGACGCAGAACGACTCGTCGCCGTACTTGCGGGCCAGCCGGACATGGTGCCTGGCCAGATAACGAGCGGCGGCCTGGTTGCTGTTGGCGGTCTGTCCCGACAGCAGGAACACCGGCCGGGAGCCCCGCCCGTTCGTCAGCCGCGCCAGCAGCACGTACTCGACCATGCCCTTCTCCCAGCGGTACGTCTCCCCGCCCACGCGGATGGCCCCGCGATCCGGATCGCCCTGTTCGAGGCCGACGTCGGTGCGCACCCCCGGCAGCAGGGAGGCCAGGTGCGCGGTCGTGCGGGTGTTGGAGGCCGGCCCGCCGACACAGAACTCGGACCGCTCGCCGAAGCCCTGGCGGGCCCCGTCATGCGTGACGATCTGCACGGTCGCCCCGCAGTCCTTGATCAGTGCGGATATCTCCAGCAGGGCGAAGGCGTCGCTGCGGTGCAGGGAGGAATCCTTCCCGCCCATCTGGCGGTTGACCACGAACAGACAGTCGGCCCCGGTGGGCAGCCCGAAGAAGGCCTGTTTGCGGCGCAGCGCGCGCCGCCAGACGTAGGTCCGGGTGAACCAGCCGAACCCACCGCTGAGCGCGGTGGCGATCACCCCGAGCACGATGTTGCGGACGTCATCGGTCATGCGGCGGATGGTAGCCGTCACTCGGCCTTCATGACGCGGGGGGTGCGGTGAAGTTAGGCTGCGGCGACATGGTCTGACCGGCCGTCGACTGGAGGTACCGATGCGTGGTCCCGCCGCACGTCACCTAGTGCTCGTCGCCCTCGCCGGGGCACTGGTGTCCACCGGGGCGGCCGCTCCGCCGTCCGCCGCCGACGCGGCGACCACCCCGGTCAAGGTGCCGGTGGCCGCCGGTTACGGCGGGGCCGTCGCCAGCGTCGACGCCGACGCCTCCGCGGCCGGCATCGCCGTGCTGCGCTCCGGCGGCAACGCCGTGGACGCGGCCGTCGCCACCGCCGCCGCGCTCGGCGTCACCGAGCCCTACTCGTCCGGCATCGGCGGGGGAGGCTACTTCGTCTACTACGACGCCCGCTCCCGCCGCGTGCACACCATCGACGGCCGCGAGACCGCCCCCGCGACGGCCACCGCCTCGCTGTTCCAGGAGAACGGCGTCCCCATCCCCTTCGCCGAGGGACAGACCAGCGGCCGCGGGGTCGGCGTCCCCGGCACCCCCGCCACCTGGAAGAGCGCCCTCGACTCCTGGGGCAGCCGCCCGCTCGGGCAGCTGCTGAAGCCCGCCGAGAAGCTGGCCCGCGACGGCTTCACCGTGGACTCCACCTTCCGCGCCCAGACCGAGCTCAACCAGGCCCGGTTCAAGGACTTCCCGGACACCGCGAAGCTCTTCCTGCCGGGCGGCGCGCTGCCGGTGGTCGGCTCCACCTTCAAGAACCCGGACCTGGCCGCCACGTACGCGGAACTCGGCCGCAAGGGCACCGGCGCGCTCTACCGGGGCCCGATCGCCGACGACATCGTCCAGGCCGTCCGCAAGCCCCCGGTGGACCCCGCGGCCACCCGCAACGTCCGGCCAGGCGACCTGACCGCCGGCGACCTGACGGCGTACGGGACCAAGCGGCAGGCCCCGACGCAGGTGAGCTACCGGGGCCTGGACGTCTACGGCATCGCCCCCTCCTCCTCCGGCGGCACCACTGTCGGCGAGGCGCTGAACATCCTGGAGCGCACCGACCTCTCGAAACTGTCCGAGGCGCAGTACCTGCACCGCTTCATCGAGGCCTCGCGGATCTCCTTCGCCGACCGCGGCCGCTGGGTCGGGGACCCGGCAGCCGAGGACGTGCCGACACGTGAGCTGCTCTCGCAGCGGTTCGCCGACTCGCGCGCCTGCCTGATCAAGCCGGACCGGGCGCTGACCAGTCCGCTGGCCCCCGGCGACCCGCGCGACCCCGTACCCTGCGCCACCACCGGGACGGCCGCGCCGAGCGCCTACGAGGGGGACAACACCACCCACCTGACGGTCGCCGACCGCTGGGGCAACGTGGTCTCCTACACCCTGACGATCGAGTCCACCGGCGGCAGCGCGATCACCGTCCCGGGCCGGGGCTTCCTGCTCAACAACGAGCTGACCGACTTCTCCTTCGCCCCGATCGCGCCGGGTGTTCCCGACCCGAACCTGCCCGGCCCCGGCAAGCGGCCGCGCTCGTCCATGTCACCGACCATCGTGCTGGAGCACGGGCGACCGGTGCTCGCGGTGGGCTCCCCCGGCGGTGCCACCATCATCACCACCGTCCTGCAGACCCTGATCGGCCACCTGGACCGGGGCCTGCCGCTGGTCGACGCGATCGCCGCGCCACGGGCCAGCCAGCGCAACCAGACCACCACCGAGCTGGAGCCGGGCCTGTGGAACAGCCCGCTGCGCGCCGAACTGGAGGCGATCGGGCAGGGCTTCCGGCAGAACCCGGAGATCGGCGCCGCGACCGGTGTGCAGCGCCTGCCGGACGGGCGCTGGCTGGCGGCGGCCGAGACGAGCCGCCGCGGCGGCGGCTCGGCCATGGTCGTCCACCCGCACGGCAAGCCGTAGGGAAGCACCGGGACCTGGCGTCGAAGCGCCGCCCGACCCGCGCCGGTTCGACGACAGGACCTAAGGAGCGGTGAGGATCCTGGGGCCGTCGGCGGTGACCGCGACCGTGTGCTCGGCGTGGGCGGCGCGGCTGCCGTCGGCGGTGCGCAGGGTCCAGCCGTCGCCGTCGCAGGTGTATTCGTCCGTACCGCCCGCGGTCAGCATCGGCTCGATCGCGAGGACCATGCCGGGGCGCAGCGTCATGCCGCGCCCCGGCCGGCCCTCGTTGGGGACGCCGGGGTCCTCGTGCATGCGGCGGCCCACGCCGTGGCCGCCGAAGCCGTCGGGGATGCCGTATCCGGCGGCGCGGCAGACCGTACCGACCGCGTGGGCGATGTCGCCGATCCGGTTGCCGGGCACCGCTGCCGCGATACCCGCGGCGAGGGCGGCCTCGGCCGTCGCGATGAGCCGCAGGTCGGCGGGGCGGGGGCGGCCGACGGTGAAGCTGACCGCCGCGTCCCCGACCCAGCCTCCGAGCCTGGCCCCGCAGTCGACGCTGACCAGGTCCCCGTCGCGCAGCCGGTACGCGCCGGGGATGCCGTGCACGATGGCGTCGTTGACCGACGTGCAGATCACGGCCGGGAAGGGCACCGGCGCGAACTCCGGGCGGTAGCCCAGGAAGGGCGAGGCCGCGCCCGCCTCGCGGAGCACGTCGCGCGCCACGCGGTCCAGGTCGAGCAGGCAGGCCCCGACCCGAGCGGCCTCCCGTACGGCCGCGAGGGCGTGTGCGACGACGCGGCCGGCGGCGCGCATCTCGTCGATCGACTGTTCTGTCTTCAGTTCCACCATGCCAATAACTATACCGGTATAACTTTAACGGGATAGTTATTGGTGGGCGCGGTAGGATGGGGGCATGGTCCGTACCCCCCTGACTCCCGAAGAGCGCGAACGCGGCGAGCGCCTGGGCGCCCTGCTGCGCGAGGCGCGAGGCGCGCGCAGCATGGTCGAGATCGCGGCCGGAGCCGGGCTCTCGGCCGAGACCCTCCGCAAGATCGAGACCGGCCGCGCGCCCACCCCCGCCTTCTTCACGGTGGCCGCCCTCGCAGAGGTCCTCGGCCTCTCCCTGGATGACGTGATGCGGCGCTGCTCCCTGGTGCCCGTCTGAGGTCCGGCCCGCGGCCGATCGGCCCAATCGGCGGTGGGGCCGCGGGCGCGCGGGGCACGTGTGAAGGCGTGTCGGCCTCGAACGCGTCCAAGCAACTCGGATTCGGATTCCTCGGCGCGCTCCTCGCGGGCGGCCTGCTGCTCGCCGCCTGCGTCGCCCCCGACGGCCGGGCCCGGGCCGGGGAGCCGCAGGACGTGGTCCTGCGCGAGGACGGGCCCGGCCGGGGATGGCGCGGCAGCCCTTAGGGTCGGGTCATGGATGTCGAAGAACTGGGCAGGGCGAAGTACGTCAGTCTCACCACCTTCCGCAAGGACGGCACACCCGTGGCGACGCCGGTGTGGGCGGTGGCCGACGGTGGAGAGCTGTACGTGTGGACGCGCAGCGACTCGTGGAAGGTCAAGCGGATCCGCAACGACGGCCGGGTCACCGTCACCCCCTGCGACGTGCGCGGGCGCGTCGAGGAGGGGGCGCCGGTGCGGGAGGGCGAGGCCCGGCTGCTCGACGAGGCGGGGCTGCGGCGGGTGCGGGGGCTCATGTCGCGCAAGTACACGTGGCAGTTCTGGGCGGTGGACGTGCCCGCCATGGTGGTGCGGCGGGGGCGCCGGCCGCACACCGCGATCGCCGTCAAGCTTTGAGGTGCTCGTAGCCCGCCTGTAACACGGATGGGATCCAATGCGGTCATGGAGACCGCGACTTCGCTGACGATCAGTCAATTAGCTGGATACCTGCGCGGGTTGACCCAGAGGCTGGATCCCGGAGCAGGCTGGTACGGGGAGTTCCTGCGCCGGGATCCGGAGGCTCTGCGGGCCTGTCTCGACGGGGCCGCGATACCGCCGTGGGACGTGGTGGAGTCACTCCTGCGGGACCTGGCGGAGGCGCGGGGCGAGCAGATCGCGGGGCAGGAGACCGTATACGCCGGCCGGCTGCGGGCCGCGGCGGTCACCGCGTGGGACAGGCTGCCGGGCGGGTTGGAGGAGCTGCGGACCCAGTACGCGGCGGCGGCCGCGCAGCGGGCCGACGCGCGGGAGGCCCTGCGGAGCCTGACGGCCCGGCTCGGCCGCGCCACCGACCCGGCGGAGGCGGACGCCCTGGCCCGGGAGCTCTCCTGGGCCCAGGACGACGCGGCCCGCGCCGCGTCACGCCATGAGGACGTCTCGGCGCGCCTCGCGGCCCTGCGGGCCGGCGCCCCGGGCGAGGCGGTGTGGCCCGGCGGGCCACAGCCTCGGCCGGTCCCGTCCGACCCCCGGAACCAGCCCCAGCAGTCCGGGGCCCACACCCGGACCGAGCCCCAGCCCCGGCCCCCGGCCGACGTGCGGGCCGAGGGGCAGGCGCGGGCTTGGACCCCGGCCGAGGGGCAGGGGCAGACACAGTCGCAGGCCAGTGCTCAGGTGCAGGACTGGAGCCCGGGGGAGGCCCAGGCCGAAGTCCAGGCGCAGGTGCAGGACTGGAGCCAGACAGAGGGGCAGGCGCGGGCTTGGACCCCGGCTGAAGGTCAGGCCGAGGTACAGGCCAGAGCTCAGGCGCAAGTGCAGGTGCAGGACTGGAGCCCGGCCGAGGGGCAGACCGAGGCGCAGGCGCGGGCGCAGGCCCGGCCCCTGGCCGAAGCCCAGGACGAGGCGCAGGCACGGCCCCCGGTCGAAGCCCAGGCCGAGGTGGAGGCACAGGCGCAGGCGCCGGTCGGGCGGGCCGAGGGGCGGTGGCTGCGCGGCGCGCGGCGGGCCGGGGGCGCTCGGTACGCGGGCTCGGCGGCGCCCGCACCCACGGCCTTCACCCCGCCGCCGGGCCATCCGGACGGTGACCCGGCCCTGGGCGTGCCGTATTCCGGATCCGCTCCGCGCGGGGCGCGCTTCGGCCGCCCGGAGCCCGGACTCCCGGCCCCGCGGGGCGCCCGGGCCGTCGGCGCGACGGGCGGCGCGCCGACGGACGGCGACCCGGCCGCCCGGGGGGCGGGCCACCGGTTCGACCCGGCATCCGGCCGTGGCCGGGCGACCCGACCGGCCGAGCGGGACGACGGGGCGATGACCGCGGCCGGGGGCCGCACGGCAACCGGCCCTGGACCGGGGGAGGAGGCACCCGGGGCCGACACGTTCCCCGCGCCCCCGGCGCGGAGCACGCGGGCCGTCGTGGCCGAACTCATCGCACTGCGCGCCAGGGGGCGCGGCGGCGAGGCGCACGCGCTGCTCTGCGAGATCACGGCCTGGCCCGCGGACCGGCTGCCCGGCCTCGCCGACCAGCTGGCGCGCGCCGGACTCGCGGCCGACTGGGCCACCCTGCTGTGGGAGGCGGGCTCGCTGCCGCCCGGGCGGCTCGCGGCGGCCGCGGCCGCCCTCGGCGAGGCCGGCCGGGAAGCCGACTGCGACCGCCTGCTGCGCCAGGGCGCGGCCCGGCCCACCGCCGAGATCGCCGACGCGGCGCTCGCCCTCGGCGCGGCCGGCCGGACGCGGGAGGCCGACGCCCTGCTCGGCGCCTTCGTCCAGGTCCGCACCGCGGAAGAGGCGGCCGCCCTCGCCCGCCGCGATCCGCCGTGGTTCGCCCCGCGCCTGCTCCGGGCCGCCGCGGACCTGTCCTCGACCCGCCACCGCGACCTGGTCCACGCCCTGCGCGTGGCGGGGATCGTCACGGCGTAAACCGCCCGTCTCCCGACCGCTGTCGACCGCGGAGTGACGCAACCTGATCGACTACTCCAACCGTGCACGGCGGTCTTGCCCCACGGTGTGACGACGCCTACGTTCTACTCCCTACGCATATCGTCTACGTGCGTAGAACTCGGCGTTCCCGTCGCGAGGAGCAGCTCATGGCCCAAGTCGTCCGCGCCGCGCTGGTCCAGGCCACCTGGACCGGAGACACCGAATCGATGATCGCCAAACACGAGGAGCACGCCCGGCGCGCCGCCGCCCAGGGCGCGAAGATCATCGGGTTCCAGGAGGTCTTCAACGCCCCCTACTTCTGCCAGGTCCAGGAGCCCGAGCACTACCGCTGGGCCGAGGCCGTCCCCGACGGCCCGACCGTCCGCCGCATGCAGGACCTCGCCCGCGAGACCGGCATGGTGATCGTCGTACCCGTCTTCGAGCTGGAGTCCGAAGGCTTCTACTACAACACCGCTGCCGTCATCGACGCCGACGGCAGCTACCTCGGCAAGTACCGCAAGCACCACATCCCCCAGGTCAGGGGCTTCTGGGAGAAGTACTACTTCCGCCCGGGCAACCTCGGCTGGCCCGTCTTCGACACCGCCGTCGGCCGGGTCGGCGTCTACATCTGCTACGACCGCCACTTCCCCGAGGGCTGGCGCGCACTGGGCCTGGCCGGGGCCCAGCTGGTCTACAACCCGTCCGCCACCCACCGGGGCCTGTCCGCGTACCTGTGGCAGCTGGAGCAGCCGGCCGCGGCCGTCGCCAACGAGTACTTCATCGCCGCGATCAACCGCATCGGCCAGGAGGAGTACGGCGACAACGACTTCTACGGCACCAGCTACTTCGTCGACCCGCGCGGCCAGTTCGTCGGTGAGGTCGCCAGCGACAAGGAGGAGGAACTCCTCGTCCGAGACCTCGACTTCGGCCTGATCAAGGAGGTCCGCGACCAGTGGGCCTTCTACCGCGACCGCCGCCCCGACGCCTACGGAGGGCTCGTACAGCCGTGACCAACCCGATCCCCCTGCACAGCCGCCACCGCACCGTCCTGCCCGACTGGCTCGCGCTCTACTACGACCGCCCCATCGAGCTCACCCACGGCGAGGGCCGCCACGTCTGGGACGCCGACGGCAACCGCTACCTCGACTTCTTCGGCGGCATCCTCACCACGATGACCGCCCACGCCCTGCCCGAGGTCACCAAGGCCATCTCCGAGCAGGCCGGGAGGATCATCCACTCCTCCACCCTGTACCTCAACCGGCCGATGGTCGAACTGGCCGAGCGGGTCGCCGCGCTGTCGGGCATCCCCGACGCCCGGGTCTTCTTCACCACCTCCGGCACCGAGGCCAACGACACCGCCCTGCTGCTCGCGACGACGTACCGCCGCTCCAACCAGATCCTGGCGATGCGCAACAGCTACCACGGCCGGTCCTTCTCCACCGTCTCCGTCACCGGCAACCGCGGCTGGTCCCCGACCAGCCTCTCGCCGCTCCAGACGTACTACGTACACGGCGCCGTCCGCACCCGCGGTCCCTTCGCGGGGCTCTCCGACAGCGAGTTCACCGCCGCCGCCGTGGCCGACCTGGAAGACGTACTCGGCCAGGCCCGCGGCGGAGTGGCCGCGCTCATCGCCGAGCCGATCCAGGGCGTCGGCGGATTCACCTCCCCGCCCGACGGGCTGTACGGGGCCTTCCGCGAGATCCTGAACCGGCACGGCATCCTGTGGATCAGCGACGAGGTGCAGACCGGCTGGGGCCGCACGGGCGAGCACTTCTGGGGCTGGCAGGCCCACGCCCAGAACGGCCCGCCGGACATCCTCACCTTCGCCAAGGGCATCGGCAACGGCATGTCCATCGGCGGGGTCGTGGCCCGCGCCGAGGTGATGAACTGCCTGGACTCCAACTCCATCTCCACCTTCGGCGGCTCCCCGGTCACCATGGCGGCCGGCGCCGCCAACCTCGCGTACCTGCTGGAACACGACCTCCAGGGCAACGCCCGCCGCGTCGGCGGCCTGCTGCTGGAGCGGCTGCGCGCGATCGCCGCCCACGTGCCCGCCGTACGGGAGGTGCGCGGCCGCGGCCTGATGGCCGGCCTGGAGCTGACCCGGCCCGGGACCGACCGGGCCGACCCGGACGCGGCCGCGGCCGTCCTGGAGGCCGCCCGCGCGGGCGGCCTGCTGATCGGCAAGGGCGGCGGCCACAACACCAGCGTGCTGCGCATCGCGCCGCCGCTCTCCCTCACCGTCGCCGAGGCGGAAGAGGGGGCCGAGATCCTCGAACAGGCGCTCCGCAGCATCCAGTAGGGGGACTTCCATGAGCATCCGCACCCTGATCCGCGGCGGCCTGGTCGTCACCGCCGCCGACGAACTCCACGCGGACGTCCTGATCGAGGACGGCCGCGTGGCGGCCCTGGCCGCGCACGGCTCCACGGCCGCCGAGGCCTGGACGGCCGGCCGTACGATCGACGCGAGCGGGAAGTACGTCATCCCGGGCGGCGTCGACGCGCACACCCACATGGAGCTCCCCTTCGGCGGCACCTCGGCCTCGGACACCTTCGAGACCGGGACCCGGGCCGCCGCCTGGGGCGGCACCACCACCATCGTCGACTTCGCCGTGCAGAGCGTGGGCCACTCGCTGCGCGAGGGACTCGACACCTGGTACGACAAGGCCGACGGCAAGTGCGCCGTCGACTACGCCTTCCACATGATCCTCTCGGACGTCAACGAGGGCACCCTCAAGGAGATGGACCTCCTGGTGGGGGAGGGCGTCACCTCCTTCAAGCTGTTCATGGCCTACCCGGGCGTCTTCTACAGCGACGACGGGCGGATCCTGCGCGCCATGCAGCGCGGCGCCGCCAACGGCGGGCTGATCATGATGCACGCCGAGAACGGCATCGCCATCGACGTCCTCGTCGAACAGGCCCTGGCCCGCGGCGAGACGGACCCCCGCCACCACGGCGAGGTCCGCAGGGTGCTCCTCGAAGCCGAGGCCACCCACCGCGCCATCCAGCTCGCGCGGGTCGCCGGAGCCCCCCTGTACGTCGTCCACGTCTCGGCGGAGGAGGCGGTGGCCGAGCTGGCCGCCGCCCGCGACAAGGGGCTGCCGGTCTTCGGGGAGACCTGCCCGCAGTACCTGTTCCTGTCCACCGACAACCTCGCCGAGCCCGACTTCCAGGGCGCCAAGTACGTCTGCTCCACCCCGCTGCGCCCCCGCGAGCACCAGGCGGCGCTGTGGCGGGGGCTGCGGACCAACGACCTCCAGGTGGTCTCCACCGACCACTGCCCGTTCTGCTTCCGCGGCCAGAAGGAACTGGGCCGCGGCGACTTCTCCAAGATCCCCAACGGGCTGCCGGGGGTGGAGAACCGCATGGACCTCCTCCACCAGGCCGTCGTGGACGGGCACATCAGCCGCCGCCGCTGGATCGAGATCGCCTGCGCGACCCCGGCCCGGATGTTCGGCATCTACCCGCAGAAGGGCACGATCGCGCCGGGCTCCGACGCCGACATCGTCCTCTACGATCCGCACGCCGAGCAGGTCATCTCCGCCGAGACGCACCACATGAACGTGGACTACTCGGCGTACGAGGGCAAGCGGATCACCGGACGCGTCGACACCGTGCTCTCCCGCGGCGAACTCGTCATCGACCGGCGCGAGTACACCGGCCGGGCCGGCCACGGGGTCTTCGTCCCCCGCTCCACCTGCCAGTACCTGTAAGGAGTGTCCGTCATGGACTTCGGCCTCGTCCTGCAAACCGATCCACCGGCTTCGCAGGTCATCAGTCTCATGCGCCGTGCCGAGCGCAACGGGTTCCGCTACGGCTGGACCTTCGACTCCGCCGTGTTGTGGCAGGAGCCGTTCGCCATCTACAGCCAGATCCTGGAGCACACCCGAAAACTGCACGTCGGGCCGATGGTCACCAACCCGGGCACCCGTACCTGGGAGGTCACCGCCTCCACCTTCGCCACCCTCAACGACATGTTCGGCAACCGCACCGTGTGCGGGATCGGGCGCGGGGACTCGGCGATGAGGGTCGCCGGGCGCGCGCCGAACACCCTCGCCCGGCTCGGCGAGGCCATCGACGTGATCCGCGACCTCGCCGAGGGCCGGGAGGCGGTCGTCGACGGCAATCCGATCCGCATCCCCTGGATCCGCGACGGCAAGCTCCCGGTGTGGATGGCCGCGTACGGCCCGAAGGCCCTCGCCCTGGCCGGGCAGAAGGCGGACGGGTTCATCCTCCAGCTCGCCGACCCCTACCTCACGGAGTGGATGGTCAAGTCGGTCCGGGAGGCCGCCTCGGCGGCCGGCCGCGACCCGGCGTCGATCACCATCTGCGTGGCGGCCCCGGCGTACGTGGGCGACGACCTCGCCCACGCCCGCGACCAGTGCCGCTGGTTCGGCGGAATGGTCGGCAACCACGTCGCCGACCTGGTGAGCCGGTACGGGGAGCACTCGGGCATGGTCCCCGACGAACTCACCGAGTACATCAAGGCCCGCCAGGGCTACGACTACAGCCACCACGGCCGCGCCGGAAACCCGTCCACGGACTTCGTCCCCGACGAGATCATCGACCGCTTCTGCCTGCTGGGCCCGCCCGAGGCCCACATCGAGAAGCTGGGCGCCCTGCGCGACCTCGGCGTCGACCAGTTCGCCCTCTACGACATGCACGACGCGAAGGAGGCCACGATCGACGCCTACGGGACGCACGTCATCCCGGTGTTCAGATCCTGACGCCCGGGCCCGGACCGGGCCCGGATCCTGACCTGAAGGGACGCGCGCTCATGCTGGACCGCACCATCGCAGACGACACCCCGGACCGCGTCGAGCTCGCTCCCGGCGAAGTCCCCTCCGGCGGACGCTTCGCCAATCCCGACCTCCTGCCCGTGCCGGCCTCGGCCAGACGCTGGACGACGTACAACTTCACGGCCCTGTGGGTCGGCATGGCGCACAACATCCCCTCCTGGCTGCTCGCCTCCGGGCTGGTGGCCCTGGGGATGGACTGGAAGCAGGCCGTCCTCACCATCGCCCTGGCCAACCTCATCGTGCTGGTGCCGATGCTGCTCACCGGGCACGCCGGTCCCAAGTACGGGATTCCCTTCCCGGTCCTGGCCCGGGCCTCCTTCGGGGTGCGAGGAGCCAATCTGGCCGCGCTGATCCGGGCGGCCGTGGCCTGTGCCTGGTTCGGGATCCAGACCTGGATCGGCGGGTCCGGGATCTTCGTCCTGCTCGGCCGGATCTTCGGCGGCTGGGCGGACGCCGGGCAGATCGCCGGTCAGCCCTGGCCGCTGTGGCTGTGCTTCCTCCTCTTCTGGGCCCTCGAACTCGCCATCATCTACCGGGGGATGGAGACCCTGCGGCGCTTCGAGAACTGGGCGGCGCCCTTCGTCATCGTCGGCGCCCTGGTGCTCTTCGCGTGGATCGGGCTGAAGGCGGGCGGCTTCGGCGAGCTGCTCGGCCAGCCGTCCAAGCTCGGCTGGGGCGCGGATTTCTGGGCGGTCTTCTTCCCGTCGCTCATGGGGATGATCGCCTTCTGGTCCACCCTCTCGCTCAACATTCCGGACTTCACCCGCTTCGGCGCCGGCCAGCGCTCCCAGATCCTCGGACAGACGCTGGGGCTGCCGACCACGATGACCCTCTTCGCGCTGCTGTCGGTGTTCGTCACCTCCGGTTCCGAGGCCGTGTACGGCGCCCCGATCTGGGACCCGGTGGAGCTGGTCGCCAAGACCGACAGCGTCTTCGGGCTGCTCTACGCCCTGGTCACGGTCCTCGTCGCGACGATCTCGGTGAACATCGCGGCGAACGTCGTCTCCCCGGCGTACGACCTGGCCAACCTGGCCCCCCGCCGGATCAACTTCCGCAGAGGGGCGCTGATCACGGGCGTGGTCGGCGTGCTGATCATGCCGTGGAAGCTGACCTCCACCCCCGAGCTGTACATCTTCACCTGGCTCGGCCTGGTCGGCGGCCTGCTCGGCACGGTCGCCGGCATCCTCATCGCGGACTACTGGATCGTGCGGCGCACCCGGCTGTCGCTGCCCGACCTGTACCGGGAGGGCGGGCCGTACTGGTACACGGGCGGCTGGAACGTCCGGGCGCTGGCGGCCTTCCTGGTCGGCGGGGTGCTGGCCATCGGCGGCTCGCACTCGGCCCCCGGCCAGGGCCCCTTCCCCGAGGACGGCCTGATCCCCTTCCTGAAGCCGCTGGCGGACTACGGCTGGGTGGTGGGCCTGGCCTCGTCCATGCTGCTGTACGCGGCGCTCATGCACCGCCGGCGTCCCGGCCGCTGATCCGCCGGCCCGGCAGGGTTCACGCGGAGTCCACCCGGAGTCCTGCGGGCGGACGGCATTCCCGGTGGGGTTTGTCAGCCCGGCGTGATGTGATGGGGGCATGATCGAAGAGTTCCTGGCCCAAGACCTGTCCGCGGTGGAAGAAGCGGTCCGCAAGGCGGCGGCGGTCGAGATCATGCCGAGATTCCGCCAGCTCGCCGACCACGAGGTCGACGAGAAGAGCGGACCGCACGACCTGGTGACGGTCGCCGACCGCAAGGCCGAGGAGTACCTGACGGCCGCCCTGACACGGCTGCTGCCCGGCTCGGCCGTGGTCGGCGAGGAGGCCGTGCACGCCGACCCGACCGTGTACGAGGCGCTGCGCGCGGACGCCCCGGTGTGGATCGTGGACCCGGTCGACGGCACCCGGCAGTTCGTCTCCGGCGACCCCGCCTTCTGCACCCTGGTGGCGCTGGCCCACCGCGGCGAGATCCTCGCCTCCTGGACCTTCGCCCCGGCCCTGGAGGAGCTGGCGACCGCCGTGCGCGGGCAGGGCTCATACGTCAACGGCGAGCGGATCCACAGCGGTTCGCCCGAGCCGGGCGCCGAGCTGCGGATCGCCATGGCCCACCCGCTGTACACCTCCGAGAAGGACAAGCGGACCCTGGGACGGCTGGACGTGCCGGGCGTGG
The DNA here is from genome assembly GCF_042267665.1 of Streptomyces sp. NPDC056224. Classification (NCBI taxonomy): domain Bacteria; kingdom Bacillati; phylum Actinomycetota; class Actinomycetes; order Kitasatosporales; family Streptomycetaceae; genus Streptomyces; species Streptomyces sp. NPDC056224. The sequence goes on along the minus strand of NZ_JBHJTK010000018.1, from coordinate 85,497 downwards.
CGGCCAGGCCCTGCGGGTCGGCCGGCCTGGAGTACCTGAAGGTGGCCCGCGGCGAGATGGACGGCCTGGCCTTCACCTGGCCCTCGGCCTGGGACCACGCGGCCGGACTGCTGCTGGTCGCCGAGGCCGGCGGGGTGCAGAGCACCGTTGCCGGGCTCCCCTTCCGGGTGGACCGGGACAACGCGCTGCCCTTCGTGGTCGGCCGGGACGAGGCGACCGCGGTCCGCATCCGCGACCTGCTGCGGGACTGAGGGCCGTCCCCGCAGGCCTGCGGGGCACCGCATCCGACGCCGTGCGCTGACCCACCGGGGATCATGGGACAGCCTTGGAGGACCACGCGGCCGGAATATCCTGGGGAACACAGGCGCCGCCGGACGAAGGAGTCGCAAGTGCCGTCGATTCTCGATGCGGTCGTGGTGGGGGCGGGGCCCAACGGGCTGACGGCCGCCGTCGAACTGGCCCGGCGCGGCTTCTCGGTGGCCGTCTTCGAAGCCGCGGACACGGTCGGCGGCGGGGCCCGGACCGAGGAGCTGACCCTCCCCGGCTTCCGGCACGACCCCTGCTCGGCCGTGCACCCGCTCGGCATCGGCTCGCCCGTCTTCGCCACGATGCCGCTGAAGCGGTACGGGCTGGAGTGGCTGCACGCCCCGCTGCCCATGGCGCACCCCTTCGACGACGGCACGGCCGCGGTCCTCTCCCGCTCGGTCGCGGAGACGGCGGCGTCCTTCGGGCCGCGCGACGCGGGTGCCTACCGCCGGCTCGTGGGGCCCTACCTCGGCAAATGGGACACGCTGGCCCGGGACTTCATGTCGCTGCCGAGCACCGCCCTGCCCCGCGACCCCGTCACCCTCGCCCGTTTCGGGCTCGCCGGGCTGCCCCCCTCGACCTGGCTCCTGCGCCGCTTCCGCGACGACCGGGCCCGGGCTCTGTTCGCGGGGCTCGTCGCACACGTCATCGCCCCGCTGGACGGGATCGCCACCGGCGCCGTCGGGCTGGTCTTCGCCCTGGCCGCGCACGCGAACGGCTGGCCCATGCCGCGCGGCGGCTCGCAGTCGATCTCCGATGCGCTCGCCGCGTACCTGCGCGACCTCGGCGGCACCGTCCACACCGGCTTCGAGGTCAAGCGGCTCGACGACCTCCCGCCGGCCCGCGCGTACGTCTTCGACACCTCGCCGACCGCGCTGGCCCGGATCGCACGCCTGGGCCGGGTCTACGACGGCTACAAGTACGGCGCCGCCGCATTCAAGATCGACTACGCGCTGGACGGCCCCGTCCCGTGGACCGCCGAGGAACCGCGCCGGGCCGGCACCGTCCAGATCGGCCCGCGCGCCCGCGACATCGACGCCGCCCTGCAACTCGCCTCGGGGGGGCGCGCCCCCCGCAACCCCTTCCTCATCACCGCACAGCCCAGCCTCGTCGACCCCGGCCGGGCGCCCGGGGGCAAGCACGTGTTCTGGGCGTACGGGCACGTCCCGGCGGGCTGGGGCGGAGACCTCACGGAAGCCGTCGAACGCCAACTGGAGCGCTTCGCACCGGGCTTCCGCGACCTGGTCCTGGCCCGCGCCACGGCCGGCCCGCCCGAACTCGCCGCCCGCAACCCCAACTACGTCGGCGGGGACATCGCCTGCGGCGCGGCCTCGGGGCTCCAGCTGCTGCTGCGGCCCAGGCTCTCCCTGTCCCCGTACACGACCCCCCACCCGGCCGTCTTCATCTGCTCGTCCGCGACCCCGCCGGGCCCGGGCGTGCACGGGATGTCGGGCCACAACGCGGCCAAGGCGGTCTGGCGCCACCTGCGAAAGGACTCCTGATGCTCCGCATCACCCTGGTCCTCGGCGACATCACCGCCGAGAAGGCCGACGCGATCGTCAACGCCGCGAACTCCTCGCTGCTCGGCGGCGGTGGGGTCGACGGCGCCATCCACCGGCGCGGCGGGCCGCAGATCCTGGCCGCCTGCGAGGACCTGCGCCGCTCGCACTACGGCAAGGGCCTGGCGACCGGCCAGGCCGTCGCCACCACAGCGGGGCGGCTCGCGGCCGGCCACGTCATCCACACCGTCGGCCCGGTCTGGTCGCGGGAGGACGACCGGTCGGCGCTGCTCGCCTCCTGCTACCGCGAGTCCCTGCGGGTCGCCGACGAGCTGGGGGCCCGTTCGGTCGCGTTCCCGGCCATCTCCACGGGGATCTACGGCTGGCCGATGGACGACGGGGCGCGGATCGCCGTGGAGACCGTACGGGCGGCCCGGACCGAGGTGGAAGAGGTGCGGTTCGTACTCTTCGACGCGGCGGCCTACGCGGCCTTCGAGGCGGCGGTCGGGGCCGCCGGGTAGCTGACGGCGCCGACCGCCGCGGGGCCTTCACCTCGGCCGCGCGGCGGCGCCGCCCGGAGAGGGGCGCGGGTACGTGCGGGACTGCTTGACGCTGCCGTACGCGAAGCTCGACTCGATCGAGGCGATGCCGGGAATGGCGTGGATCCGGTGGCGCACCAGGGCCTCGTACGCCTCCAGGTCCTCGATGACCACGCGCAGCAGGTAGTCGCTGCTCCCCGCCATCAGGTAGCAGTCCTGGATGTGCTCGATGACGGCCACGTGCTCCTCGAAGAGCCGTACCGCCTGCGCGGTGTGGCGTTCGAGCCGGATCCGGACGAAGACGGTGACCGGGAGCCCGAAGGCGACCTGGTCGACCATCGCCGTGTAGCCGCGGATCAGGCCCGCCTCCTCCAGGCGCCGGACGCGGCGCAGACACGGTGAAGGGGAGAGCCGGACGCGGTCGGCGAGGTCCTGGTTGCTCAGGCGCCCGTCGGCCTGCAATTCCCGGATGATCTGCAGATCGACTGCGTCCATGGCCACTCCTTGGCAGATTCTGCCCCAAACGTATGTCCGAGAGGCAGAACTGGCAATCGGCTGCCCCGTCCGAAGCCCTAGCCTTGCCCCGGAACGGACCAGACCGGTCCGGTCTCAGAGGCTGGAGCACATGTCCGTGGTCGCGACGAACATCACCGGGGCGACCGCGCCTCCCGATACGGCGGTCCCGCCGGCCGGAAATCCCGGCCGGCGCGGGCTCTCCCCGCACGCCCAGGGCGTGCTCGCGCTGCTGGTGACCGTGTCGATCTGGGCGGCCTTCGCGCTCAGCGCCCGGGCCCTGAGCGCCTCCACCCTCCTGCCCGCCGATGCGGCCCTGCTGCGCTTCGGCGTCCCGGTCGTGGTCCTGCTCCCCGCGCTGTGGCGGCGCCGCCACCGGATCGCGGCGGTCCGGCCGGGCCCGGCAATCAAGATCATCTGTGGTGCGGGAGTGCCGTTCTTCCTGGCGGCGATGCACGGCGGCGCGCTGACGTCCGCTGCGTTCGTCGGCTCGATCGTCCCCGGGATGGTCCCGCTGTTCGTCTCCGCGCTCATGGCCGCGCGCGGGCACGGCGCGCCCCGCGGAACCCAGGCGGCCGGGCTCGCGCTGATCGCGGTCGGCGTGATCGCCCTCGTCTGGCGCTACGTCGTCCCCGTGGACACGGACGTACTGCAAGGCGCCGGCACCCTCCTGGTGGCCAGCGGGCTGTGGGCCCTCTACACGGTGGGCCTGCGGGACGTGGACCTCGACCCGGTCGGTTCGATCGGACTGCTGTGCCTGCCCTCCTTCGCGGTGATCGGGCTCCTGGTCCTGACCGGGGTGCTCCCGACGGGGCTCGCGCACGCGACGGGCGGCGACATCGCCCTGTTCCTCGTCGTGCAGGGGCTCGGGGTCGGCCTGTGCGCCGGCCTGCTGTACGCCTTCGCCATCCGCAGGCTGGGTGCGGAGCGCAGCTCCGTCGTCGGCAGCCTCAGCCCCGTGGCCGTGGTCCTCCTGGCCGTCCCCCTCCTCGACGAATCGCCCACCCTCGCCGTGCTCATCGGCGTACCCCTCATCACCGCCGGCGTCGTACTCGCCAACCGTCGTCCCGCCACGTCAGCCCCTAGACCCGAGGTCCCCGCACATGCTTGAGCTCCTCCCGCCGCCGCCCACCGACCCGCTGTGGGACCTGACCGCGGAGTACGCCGCCGACGAGCGGCCCGAGCGCCTGAACCTCGTCCTCGGCGTCTACCGCGACCACACGGACCGCACGCCCGTCATGGCCGCCGTCCGCGAGGCCGAGATCCGGCTGGCGGAGCGCTCCGCGTCCAAGGAGTACCGGGGGCTCTCCGGCAACGCCGCCTTCAACCGGGCCCTGCCGGCGCTGGTCCTGGGGTCCGAGGCGCCGGCCGACCGGGCCGTCGCCGTCCAGACCGTCGCCGGCTCCGGCGCGCTGCGGCTGCTGGCCGACCTGATATGCCGGACCCGGCCGGGCACCACGGTCTGGATCAGCGACCCGGCGTACGTGAACCACCGGCCCATCCTGGAGGCCGCCGGGCTCAAGGTCCGTGCCTACGGCTGGCTCGACGCGCAGGGCGGTTTCGACGCGGAAGGCGTGCTGCGGGAACTGGGCGGCGCGCGGCCGGACGACGTGGTCCTGCTCCAGGGGTGCTGCCACAACCCGACGGGCGGCGACCCCACGCTGGACGCCTGGGAGGCACTGGCCGAGCTGGCAGTACGGGGCGGCTGGGTACCGTTCGTCGATCTCGCCTACCACGGGCTCGGCGACGGACTGGAGGCCGACCTGCTGCCCACGCGCATCCTGGCCGCGCGCGTGCCCGAGATGCTGATCGCCGTCAGCTGCTCGAAGAACTTCGGCCTCTACAGCGACCGCACCGGCTGCGCCATCGTCCTCGGCCGGTCCGGCAAGGCGCTGAGGCACGTCGAGACGGCCCTGCAGAACGCCGCACGGACCCTGTACTCGATGCCGCCCGAGCACGGCGCCGCCGTCGTCACGACGATCCTGGAGGACGCCGGGCTGCGGGCCGCCTGGCAGGCGGAACTGGAGGCCATGCGCCTGCGGATCGTGGCCAACCGGACGGACCTGACGACCCACCTGAGCGCCCTGGGGTGCGGCCCGCAGGCGCGGGCACTCGCGCGGCAGAAGGGCATGTTCTCGATGCTGCCGCTCACCGCCGCGCAGATGCTCCGGCTGCGCCGGGAGTTCGCCGTCTATGGCACCACGTCGGGCCGGATCAACATCGCGGGGATCCCGGGCCACCGGATCCCCCGGCTCGCGCAGGCCGTCGCGGCGGTGCTGGGAGAGGCGCACGCACCCCGGGCCCTCGCAGGCGCGCTGCGGCAGTAGCCGGCCGGACACGACAGTCCCCGGCAGTTCCGCAGGTTCCATGAGCCATCCGCCGTCGCCGATGGCTCCCGTGGACCGCGGGATCTGCCGGGGGCCTGGCCAGAGCCTGGACAAGGGTCACGCGGGCCCCTGGACGTCTCCAGAGGGAGGTGCGGCTCTATCCGGTATTCCGGTGTATTGATGAGTTTCCTCCCTATTTCGCCCGAGTCAAGAGTTCCGGCGCCTCCGGTTCGACGCGTTCCGGTGTCTGCGGCCGGTCATCCCCCCCGGGGGGTCCGGAATCGCCGGACACAGGGCCCCGCGCCGATGCCTCGGATAGGGTGAATCGGTAGGAATCAGGCCCCCCGGGGTGAGGTCGGTGCATTGGACACTTACCAGTCGACGAGTGAGCTGCCGGACCCGCCGATGGCGGCCGTCGGGTACGCCGGCGTGCTCCGCGACCTGCTGCCGATCGCCCTGTGGCGGGAGGACGCGGACGGGCGCGTCGTCGAGTGGTCGCTCGCCTGCCAGGACCTGCTCGGGTACAGACCCGAGGACATCCTCGGCCGCCGCGGCTCCGCCGTCCTCGTCCCCGACGCCAACCGTGAGCTCGCCGGTCAGCTGACCCGCCGCGTCCAGGCGGGCGAGACCGTCGTCGGCACCCTGCCCGTGCGCCACCGGGACGGCCACGACGTCGCCATGGAGATGTGGATCCTCCCCGCCCCCGACCCCCAAGGGCGTACGGGGGCCATGCTCATCGCCGCGGAGACCTCCGAGGTGCTCCACATGCGGGATTCGCTCGCCGCCCTGCAGAGCCTCTTCACCCAGTCGCCCATAGGCCTCGGCACCCTCGGCCTCGACCTGCGCTTCCTGCGGGTCAACGACGCCCTGGCCCGGATGAACGGGGTCCCGGCCGCCGACCACGTCGGCAGGCGGCTCACCGAGGTCGTGCCCGGGGTCAACGCCGCGGCGCTGGAGGCGACCATGCGCCAGGTCCTCGACCAGGGCACGGCCGTCGTCGACGTCCGCCGCACCGGAAGGACCGCGTCCGATCCCGACCACGACCGGACCTGGTCCTGTTCGTACGCCCCCCTGCTCGACGGGGCCGGGCGGCCGCTCGGCCTGATCGCCTCCCTCATCGACATCACCGAGAGCCAGCGGGCCCAGGCCGACGCCGAACGGGCCAGGCACCGGTTCGCCCTGCTGGCGGAGGCGGGCACCCGCATCGGCACCACCCTGGACCTCCATCAGACCGCCCGGGAGGTCGTGGGCCTCCTCGTACCGCAGCTCGCGGACTCGGCCGACGTACAGCTGCTCGAAGCGGTGATCGAACCGGACGAGGCGGCCGGATCCACCCTCGGCGTCCTGCGGCGCCTGGCCGTCAGCTTTCCCGACCCGGACGCCCCCACCGCGAAACTCGCCGCGGGCCAGACCCTCCAGATCCCCGCGGGCAGTGTCTACGAGCAGGTCATCGCCGACGGGCGGCCCATGAACCTGTACGTGTCCGACATCCCGGCGCTGGTGTCGGACCCGCGTGCCGAGCCACTGCGCGCCTACCTCGCCACCCTCGGCTCCGCCCGCCTGATCCCGCTGGTCGCCCGGGGCACCGTGCTCGGCGCGGTCATCGTGACCCGGGTGCGCGGGCGCGAACCCTTCGACGAGCAGGACTGCGTACTCATCGACGAGCTGGTCGCCCGCGCCGCCCTCAACATCGACAACGCCCGGATGTACACGCGCCAGCGGCAGGCCGCCCTGACCCTTCAACGCAGCCTCACCAACAGCGATCTGCCCCAGGTCTCCGGCCTCGAACTGACCGGGCGCTACCTGCCCGCCAGCGACCACGACGTCGGCGGCGACTGGTTCGACGTCATCCAGCTGCCCGGCGGGCGGACCGGCCTGGTCATCGGGGACGTCATGGGCCACGGGGTCCACGCGGCTGCCGTGATGGGGCAGCTGCGCACGGCGGTACGGACCCTCGCGCGCCTCGACGTGTCCCCCGCCCGGATGCTCGACTCGCTCGACGCCGTCGTGGCCGACCTGGGCGAGGACGAGATGGCCACCTGCGTCTACGCCGTCCACGACCCGGCGTCCGGGGGCTGTGTGATCGCCCGCGCCGGGCACCCGCCGCCCGCCGTCGTCGGCGCCGACGGGACCATCACCTTCCTCGACGGCCCGCCCGGCACCCCGCTGGGCACGGGAGGGCGGGACTTCCGCACCGAAGAGGTGCGGCTGCCCCCGGGAAGCCTGCTCGTGCTCTACACCGACGGTCTCATCGAAGCCCGGGACCGCGACCTCGACCAGGGCATGGACCAGCTGGCACGGGCCCTCGGCGGCGCCTCGCAGCCCCTGGAGGAGCTGTGCGACGGGATCCTGGAGCAGCTGCTGCCGGACGCTCCGCAGGACGACGTGGCGGTGCTGCTGGCCCGCACGAGGCCGGTCCGAGAGGGCGTGTGAGGCCGAGTGGCTCGGTCTTCGGCGGGGCGACGGTCTTCGGCGAGGCGACGGGCTTCGGCGGGGCGACGGGTCAGCCGACGGCACCGAGGATCGGGTCCCAGGTGGCACCGGTGAGTGCGGCCACCACCTGCTGCTCGGAGAGCGGGGGAGCGGCACGGGTCGGCTCCGGTGTGTCGGAGCCGCTGCCGCCGCCGGTGCTGTTCCACTGCACCATCTGAAGCTGCGCGCCGGACGACTTCAGGGTCACCGTCACCGTCCAGCGGCGGGCGGTGTCGGCACGAGCCGGCTGTTCGGCGGCGTTCCGCTCCGACATCACCACGGCCCCGCCGGGAACCGCGGCGCTGCTCGGCAGCTCGCTCAGCGTGCAGGTGTCGCCCTTGGCCCGGCCCGGCGGGAGGCCGGCGGCGGCGCGTTGTCGATGCCTCTCGGGTCTTCGCCGACTCCGCGTCCGGTCGGTGAGGGCCCGGGCCCTGTGCGAGGCCCTCGGCCTGCCATCGGAGACGCCAAGCCCCGCAACGCCCCCTGCGAGCAGGCACGGCCGGCGGTTCCCCGGCCGGGCCGCGTCACCAGGCCAGGTCCTCCAGCGAGTCCGGGTCCGTCGAGTCCAGGCCCGACAGGTCCGGTGCGGACGGCTCCGCGCCCCCGGTCAGCGGCAGCTCGGCCCAGATGACCTTGCCGCGGTCCGTGTAGCGGGTGCCCCACCGCTCGGCGTACTGGGCGACGAGGAACAGCCCGCGCCCGCCCTCGTCGGTGGTGGCCGCGTACCGCAGGTGCGGGGAGGTGCTGCTGCCGTCGGAGACCTCGCAGATGAGGCTGCGGTCGCAGAGCAGCCGGACCCGGACGGGCGCGCTCCCGTACCGGATGGCATTGGTGACCAGCTCGCTGAGGATGAGCTCGGTGGTGAAGGAGATCTCGTCCAGCCCCCACGCGGAGAGCTGCGCCGAGCCCGCGTTGCGCACCCGCGAGACGGCCGACGGCTCGCCGGGCACCTCCCACTCGGCGATCCTGCCGGCCTCCAGCAGCCGGGTGTCGGCGATCAGCAGGGCGATGTCGTCCGTCGGCGTCGGGAACAGCATCGCGGCGAGCACGTCCGCGCAGGCCTGGTCGGGGCTGCGGCCGGTCGCGGACAGCGTCTCGGCCAGCAGGCGCAGACCGGAGTCGAAGTCCCGCTGGCGGTCCTCCACCAGACCGTCGGTGAACAGCACGAGACGGCTCCCCTCGGGCAGCTGCAGCTCGACGGCCTCGAAGGGCATGCCACCGACCCCGAGCGGGAGCCCCGCGGGCAGCACCGGGAACTCCACGTGCCCGTCGGTCCGCATCAGGGCGGGTCCGGGGTGACCGGCGCTGGCCATCGCACACCGCCCGGAGACCGGGTCGTAGACCGCGTACAGGCAGGTGGCGCCCGTGATCCCGGCCGATCCACCGACCCCGTCCCCGGCCGCCCCGCCGCCGTCGCCGTCGCTCCCCGCGGACTCCATCTGGTCGATCCGGTTGATCAACTCGTCCAGGTGCCCGAGCAGCTCGTCGGGCGGCAGGTCCAGGGTGGAGAAGTTGTGCACGGCGGTCCGCAGCCGGCCCATCGTGGCCGCCGCGTGCACCCCGTGCCCGACGACGTCGCCGACGACCAGCGCCACCCGGGCACCCGGCAGCGGGATCACGTCGAACCAGTCCCCGCTCACCCCCGCCTTCGAGGGCAGGTACCGGAAGGCGACGTCCACGGCCGTCTGCTCGGGCAGCACCCGGGGGAGCAGGCTGCGCTGCAGGGTCACGGCCGTCGCGTGCTCGCGCGTGAAGCGGCGGGCGTTGTCGATGGAGACCGCCGCGCGCGCCGCCAGCTCCATCGCGAAGGAACGGTCCTCCTCGTCGAAGGACTCCGGCGTGTCGGCGGCCCGCCAGAAGTTGGCCATGCCCAGGACCACGCCCCGCGCCTGGAGGGGTACGGAGATCAGCGAGTGGAAGCCGTAGTCGAGGGCCAGCCGGGTCCCGTCGGCGTCCTGCGCCCGCCAGCCCATGGCGGCGTGCAGATCGGCCGCGAGCACCGCATGCCCGGCGTCCAGGGCCGCGGCCATGGGCGCGGTCGGCACGACGAACCGGATGATGTCGCCGACCGGCTGCAGCGGCTGGTCGGTGCGGACCCCGCTCATGGCCGCCCGCCGCATCTCCGTGTACATGCCGGCGGCCAGCGCGGGCTCGTCACCGCGCAGCACCGGCTCCAGCAGTTCCACGGTGACGAAGTCCGCGAAGCGGGGGACGGCGACCTCCGACAGCTCCTCGGCGGTCCGCACCACGTCCAGGGTCGTCCCGATCCGTCCGCCGGCGTCGTAGAGCAGCTGGAGCCGTTCGCGGGCCACCTCGGCCCGGCCGGAGAGCGCGGCGAGCTCGGTTGAGTCGCGCAGGGTCATCACGGTGCCGGCGGGCTGGCCGCCGTACGGTTTGGCGAGCCGCTGGTTGACCGCGAGCAGCCGGTTGCCCGCCAGGTGCACCTCGTCCGTCGCGACCCGGCCCGAAACGAGCAGCTCCGTGGTGCGCGGGTCGAGGCCGAGGTCGGCGACGTGCCGCTGCTCGGCGTCGGCAGGCAGGTCGAGCAGCCGTCTGGCCTCGTCGTTGGCCAGGACGAGGCGCCGGTCGGTCCCGATGATGAGGACCCCCTCGCGCACGGCGTGCAGCACTGCCTCGTGGTGCTCGTTCATCCGCGCCATCTCGGCGGCGCCCAGGCCGTGGGTCTGGCGCCGCAGTCGGCGGCTGACCAGGAAGGCGCCGCCCGTGCCGAGCAGCAGTGCGGCCGCCGTGGCGCCGATGAGGAGCGGGATCTGGTCCTCGACGGCGTCGGACACGTTCGCCACCTCGATGCCCGTGCCGACCAGGCCGATGACCGCGCCGTCCGCGTCCCGTACGGGCACGACGGCCCGGACCGCATCGCTGGGCTCGCCCAGAAACGTTTCCGTGAAGGACTGTCCGGCGAGGGCGCGGGAGAGGTCGCCCGTGGCGCGGGTGCCGATCAGCTCGGGCCGCGAGTCGGTGTACCGGACCCCGTCGAGGTTCATCACGGCGACGAAGTCGATGCCCGAGCCGCGGCGGGCGGCGTCGGCCAGCGGCTGGAGCTCGGCGGTCGGGTTCGCCGACTTCAGCGCCGCCGGGAGCCCGGGGGCGTGGGCGAACGCCTCGGCCGCCGCGAGCGAGCGGTTGCGCGCGTCGCGCTCGCTGTCGTACCGGGACTGGACCACCAGCGCCACAGCGCTCGCGCCGATCAGCAGCAGCACTATCACCGCCATGAGGGCGAAGACCTGACCGGCGACACTGTGCGCCCACCGGGACGTGCGCGCGAACAGGCGCGGGCCCCACCCGGTCGGCTGGCGACCTTTACGTCCGGTCATGAGCCCTTTCTAACACTGTCCAGGTCGTTTGGGGGCGGCTGCGCGGCGGCGGCGGCCGCCCGGTACGCGCGGGGGCTGACGCCGACGTGGGACGAGAAGTGCTGGCGGAAGGTGACCTCGCTGGCGAAACCGGAGCGGCGGGCCACTTCCGGGACCGGGTGGTCGGTGCGTTCCAGCAGCTTGCGGGCCCCGTCCAGGCGGTGGCTCAGCAGCCACCGGTGGGGGGTGGTGCCGGTGGCCGAGGCGAAGTGCCGGGCGAAGGAGCGCGGGGACATGCCCGCCCAGCGGGCCAGGGTGGCCACGTCGAGCGGTTCGTGCAGATGGCGCAGGGCGCGTGCCCGTACGGCCGCCAGGGTCTCGGCGGTCCGGTCGGCCGAGGGTGTGGGCCGGTCCAGGTACTGGGCGTGATCCCCGGTGCGGAACGGGCCCGTCACCATGGAGCGGGCGATCGCGGCGGCGGCCTCGGCGCCGTGCGCCTGCCGGACGAGGTGCAGGCACAGGTCGATGCCGGAGGCCACCCCGGCGGAGGTCCACAGCCCGCCGTCCTCCACGTAGAGCGGGGCGTCCTCGACGAGCACCGCCGGATGGCGGGCGGCGAGCCGCGGGGCCAGTGACCAGTGCGTCACCGCCCGGCGGCCCGCCAGCAGGCCGGCCTCCGCGAGGACGAACGCCCCGGCGCACAGTGCGGCGATCGGGACGCCCCGGGCGTGCGCCTCCCGGAGCGCGGCGAGGGCCGGCTCGGGCGTCGGGTCGTCCGGCGAGGCCAGTGCCGGTACGACGACCAGGTCGGCCGAGACCAGCCAGTCGAGCCCGCGGTCGGGGGCCAGGGTCAGCCCGCCGGGCAGGGCGATCGGTCCGGGCTCCACGGCACACCGGCGCAGCTCGAAGGGAGGCACCCCGGCAAGGCTGCGGTCGGGGCCCCAGACCTCGGTGATCACGGCGAGGTCGAAGCTGCGGATGCCGGGCTGGACGAGGATCGCGACGCGGTGCACGAAGCCAGTGTGCCATCCTGCCAGGCTGGCAGGATCCCATCGATCGGGGGCGCCGGTGGCTCTGTCGGCCCCGCCCCCGGGCGACCAGCATGAAGCCATGACAGAGAACGCGATCGAGATCGCCCCCGACAGTGCCCTGATCGTCATCGACGTGCAGCAGGGCTTCGACGACGCGTCCTTCTGGGGGCCGCGCAACAACCCGGCCGCCGAGGACAACATCGCCGCCCTGATGGACGCCTGGCAGGTGGCCGGGCGGCCGGTGGTGCAGGTGCGGCACGCCTCGCTCCGCCCCGGCTCGGTACTCGCCGCCGACCGGCCCGGTTACGCCTTCAAGGACTTCGTCGAGCAGCGCCGGTACGAGTCCCTGCTGATCACCAAGCACGTCAACTCGGCGTTCTACGGCACCCCGGACCTGGCCGCCTGGCTCACCGCCCGGGGCATCGGCCAGGTGGTGGTGGCCGGGATCCAGACCAACATGTGCGTCGAGACCACGGCCCGGATGGCCGGGAACCTGGGCTACGACGTCCTCGTCCCGCTCGACGCCACCCACACCTTCGACCTCGCCGGCCCGGCGGGCCTGAGCCTGACCGCCGACGAACTCGCCACCGCCACCGCGGTCAACCTCCAGGGCGGCGGCTTCGCCCGCGTGGTGACGACGGCTCAGCTGCTCCCGGCGGCGTAGTACCGCAGGCGGTCGTCCTCCCGCAGCAGGCGCGTGCCGACCGCTTCCACGACCCGCTGCGAGGCCGTGTTCCCCGGATCCGTGTCGCCCTGAACGGCGGTCGCACCGTGCTTCCGGGCGTGGTCGAGCAGTGCGCGCGGGGCCTCGGTGGCGTAGCCCCGGCCCCGGGCGGAGGGAATCTGTCCGCAGCCCGCGGTCACCCGGCCCCGGCGTCGGCCGGGCCGTGGAACCCGGCGCCGCCGATCGTGGTGCCGCCGATCGTGGTGCCGTCGATCGTGGGGCCGTCGTCCCGGCGCCGTATCCCGTACGCCCGGAACGGCAGCGGGTCGCCCTGCGCGGACGGCACGCGCAGGTGCCGCTCCGCGCCCGCCCGGTCCCCGGCGTCCGGGTGGCCCGGACCCCCGTGGTCGTCCGGGCCCGGCGCGCCGTCGATCAGCCGCCGTGCCCGGACCGCGTCCAGCGGTCGCAGCACGAGCCGCTCGGTGATCAGGTCCGGGAGTCCGGGAGGCCCGGGGTGCCGTCCATGACCGCCGTGCCCATCAGCCCGCGTCCCCGCCCCGCCCCGCGGCGGGTTCGATGGCGCCGTGGGCGGCGAAGGCCCGGTCCCCTCGGGGGCCGGGCCTTCGCCGGAGCATCCGTCAGAGGACGTCGGCGGCGATGGCGGCCGCGACCCTCTCCAGCAGGGGCCCGGCGTTCGGGATGGACTTCGCCGGGTCCGGCTCCAGGTCGGTCAGCGGGTACGCCCGCTGGATCCCGGCCGCCCGGAGGGCCTCCTCGCTCAGCAGCAGCCGTCCGCAGACCGCCACGACCGGCTTGCCGGCCGCCCGCGCCGCCGCCGCGACACCCGCCGGAGCCTTGCCGTGCAGGGTCTGCTCGTCCAGCGACCCCTCGCCGGTGATGACCAGCGTGGCCCGCTCCAGGGCCGGCGCGAAGCCCAGTACCTCCAGCATCAGCTCGATGCCGGGCCGGAACGTCGCACCGAGCAGGAGCGCGCCGTATCCGATGCCGCCGGCGCCACCCGCACCCGGGAGCACCGCGCACCGGGCGGCCTTCGCGCCGATCGACTTCTCCAGCACCACCGCGAAGTGGGCCAGCGCCGCGTCGAGCGCCGCCACGTCCTGCGGCGAGGCGCCCTTCTGCGGGCCGTAGACCGCCGCGCAGCCCTTCGGGCCGGTCAGCGGGTTGTCCACGTCGCTGGCCAGGACGAATTCGACCTCCGCGAAGCGCGGGTCGATCCCCGACAGGTCCGCCGAGGCCAGCCCGGCCAGCGCGCCGCCGCCCGGACCGACCGGTTCGCCGTTCGCGTCCAGGAACACCGCGCCCAGCGCCGCCAGCATGCCCGCGCCGCCGTCGGTGGTGGCGCTGCCGCCCACGCCGAAGACGATCGACCGCGCGCCCGCGTCCAGCGCGGCCTTCAGCAGCTCGCCGGAGCCGTACGTGGTGGCCGTCAGCGGCGCGAAGGTGCCGGCCGGCAGCAGCTGCAGCCCGGATGCCTCCGCCATCTCGACCACGGCGGTGCCCCCGCGCAGCGCGAACGCCGCCGTGACCTGCTCGCCGAGGGGTCCGGTGACCCGTACCTCACGGCGTTCGAAACCGGCCGCCACCGCGGCGGCGACCGTGCCGTCGCCGCCGTCCGCGACGGGGAGGGTCTCGATCTCCACGCCCGGTACGGCCTTGCGGAGGCCCGCCGTCACCCGCTCCGCGACCTGAACGGCCGTGAGTGAGCCCTTGAATTTGTCCGCGGCGATGAGCACGCGCGCGGCCTCGTTTACTGCTCCGTCCGTCACCTTGCTTTTCCCTTGCTATCGAACAGTGCAGTCGCGCCGCCATGAGCTTATCCGGAGGATCCTCCTATGCCCATGAGTGGCCTGGGTCACACTCGGCACGGCATCCGTCTAAATGCGGATATCCACCTCATTGAGCGGAGCCGGGCCCCGCACCCGCGGCTGTGGCGCGTCGCCGGGTCCGAAAGGCCGGATCCCAGGGCCGGGTCCAAGGGCCGGAACCACGACGACGGGCCCGGCGCCCCTGGGTAGGGTGGCGCGGTGACCACCACGGATGACTACGCCACGTACATCGCGAGCCTGCCCCGGGTGCTGGCCGGAGCGGCCGCCCTCTACCGGGACGCCGAGGGCAGGGTCCTGCTCGTCGAGCCCAACTACCGCGAGGGCTGGGCCCTGCCCGGCGGCACCATCGAGTCGGACCTCGGCGAGTCACCCCGTGCGGCCGCCCGCCGCGAGAGCGCCGAGGAGATCGGCGTCGACGTACCGCTCGGCCGGCTGCTCGCCGTCGACTGGACGCTCGGCGCCGCCCGCCCGCCGCTGGTGGCGTACCTCTACGACGGCGGGGTGCTGGACGCCGCGCAACTCGCCGCCATCACCCTCCAGGAGGAGGAACTGCTCTCCTGGCGGCTGGTCGACCCCGCCGAACTCACCGCGTACCTCCCCGGATCGCTCGGCCTGCGCGCCGAAGAGGCCTACCGGGTCCTGCTGTCGGGCGAGGGCGCGGCGGAACTGGAGAACGGCCGCCGCCCACGTTTCCCATAGGACCGGCCAGGTAACACCGGGCTTACTGCGAGCAGGACAGAATCAGCTGATGATCACGATGTATGCCTGGCCCAGCACCGCCGACGGGCCCGACGCCCTCCCCATGGTGCACTTCACCACCGACCAGCAGGCCGGCGGTGAAGTGACCCCCGACGGGACGCCCGTCTGGCTGTTCGACACCGCGATACGCGAGGGCGGCTGGGCCCGGTTCACCGACTTCGACGGCTGGTCCGTGCCCGCCGCGCAGTGGCAGGCCTTCTACCGCCGCGAGGACGACCTCCTCGCCGTCAGCGGCCCCGGCTCCTGCGAGGGCTGGTACCAGGGCAACCTCGGCGCCGACGCCGAGTGGGTGGCGGCGGCCGCAGCCCAGCAGAGCGCGGTCCTGCTCGCCGCCCCCGTCCAGCACCCTTCGCTGTACAGCTATGCGGTGGAGGCGGGCGCGGCCTTCGCCCTGCTGGTCCCGCTGCTCGTCGTCTAGTACTCCGGCGAACACGCCCGCCGGGTGACGCCGCAGGGCTACTTCGGCGCACCCAGCCCCCGCGACCCGTTCCTGTGGCGCTTCTACGAGCGGATGGCCCGTGCCATGGCCGATATCGTGACCGGCTCGCTCACCGCGCGGGCGAGGGGCGTGCAGGACGCTGCTGCGGAGTCGCCCCGCTGACCGGGTGACAGGTCGGCGACGGGGAGCACACCCGGACCACAGCTGGTGCGGTGACCGGCAGGGGCCACCGGGTCGCGGCCCCGGCACGGCACCTGGCGGCGTTGTCGGACCGCGCCGGTGCGTCCCGTACGGGCCTCGGCCCTCCGCCGTGCGGTGCACCGCACCTGGGGCCCTCCCAGCGGTGGCCGGGCAACGCCGCGCCCCGGCACACCCTTCCGGCCACAGCACTAGATCTGGAGCTGCCGGGCCCCGGCTTCGAAGTCGAGCAGCCGCACCTTGCGTTCGACCCCGCCGCCGTAGCCCGTCATGCCGCCCGAGGCCCCGATCACCCGGTGGCAGGGGACGATGATGCCGACCGGGTTCTTGCCGTTGGCCAGGCCCACGGCGCGCGAGGCGTTGGGCTTGCCGAGCTCGGACGCGAGCTGCCCGTACGACCAGGTCTCGCCGTAGGGGATCCGTACCAGCTGGTCCCACACGCTGCGCTGGAAGTCGGTGCCCTCCATCCGGAGGGGGAGGTCGAAGACGGTGAGTTCCCCGGCGAAGTACGCGGCCAGCTGCCGCGCCACCTCGGGGAACGGCTCCTCGGAGGCGGCGACCCGCTCCCCGAAGGACTCCTCGGCGGGGCGGTGGCGCTGCCCGGTCATGTACAGGCCGCTGAGGACGCCGTCGGTGGCGACCAGGGTGAGCGGACCGTACGGGCTGTCGACGACGGCGTGCTGCTTGCTGCTCATGCTCGTGCTCCTCAGACGGGCAGGTGGTTGATGGGGTGGGCGTCCGTGGCCCACAGGTACTGCACGGCGTACGCGCGCCAGGGCCGCCAGCCGGCCGCCCGGGCGGTCAGCGCCGCGGGCGTGGACGGCAGCCCGAGCCCCCGCGCGGCCCGCCGGACGCCCAGGTCGGACGGCAGGAACGCGTCCGGGTCGCCGAGTGCCCGCATCGCGATGATCTCGGTGGTCCACGGGCCGAAGCCGGGCAGCGCCGACAGCTGGACCCGCGCCGCCTCCCAGTCGCTGTCGATGCCGAGCGGCAGGGAGCCGTCGGCAAGTGCCGAGACCAGGGTGGTGAAGGTGGTGCGCCGGCTGCGCGGCATGGCCAGGGACTCGGGGTCCAGCCCGGCGAGCGACTGCGGGGAGGGGAAGAGGTGGGTCAGCCCGCCCAGGGGGTCCTCCACCGGTTCGCCGTACGCGGTGACCAGCCGGGCCGCATGGGTGCGCGCCGCCGCGGTGGACACCTGCTGGCCGAGCACCGCCCGTACGGCGAACTCAGCCGCGTCGACCGTACGGGGCACCCGGCGCCCGGGTGCCTTGTCCACCAGCGGGGTCAGCAGCGGGTCGGAGCGCAGCTGCTCGTCGACCGCCTCCGGGTCGGCGTCGAGGTCGAGCATCCAGCGGCAGCGGCTGATGGCGATCGTCAGGTCGCGCAGATCGGTCAGGGCGAGGCGGCAGCCGATGTGGTCCGGCTGTGGGGTCAGTGCGACGACCCCGGTGCCGTAGGGCAGGCGCAGGGTGCGGCGGTAGGCGCCGTCCCGCCACTCCTCGACCCCGGGAACGGCGGTCGCGGCGAGATGCCCGAAGAGGTTGTCCGGGTTCAAGGGTGCCCGGAACGGCAGCCGGAGGCTGATCGTCCCGGGGATGCGAGGCGGGGCGTTCTTGTGGCGGCTGGCCTTCACGGCCCGCTCGCGCAGCTCGCTCGGTGCGAGGGCGAAGACCTCGCGGACCGTGTCGTTGAAGCTGCGGATGGAGGAGAACCCGGCGGCGAAGGCCACGTCGCCCATGGGGAGTTCGGAGGTCTCGATGAGCAGCCGGGCGGTCTGGGCGCGCTGGGCCCTGGCCAGGGCGAGCGGACCGGCCCCGAGCTCGGCGTTGAGCTGGCGCTCGACCTGCCGGGTCGAGTACCCCAGGCGGAGGGCCAGTCCCGGCACCCCCTCCCGGTCCACGACCCCGTCCTGGATCAGCCGCACCGCACGCGCGACGGCGTCGGCCCGTGCGTTCCACTCCGGAGAACCGGGGCTCGTGTCGGGGCGGCACCGCTTGCAGGCCCGGAAGCCGGCCTGCTGGCAGGCGGCGGCGCTGGGCAGGAAGGTCATGTTCTCGACCTTGGGGGGCACGGCGGGGCAGCTGGGCCGGCAGTAGATCCGGGTGGTCAGCACCGCGGTGAAGAACCAGCCGTCGAAGCGGGCGTCCTTCGACTGCACGGCCCTTACGCAGCGCTCGGTGTCGGTGTGCATGGCTCCAGGATCAGGGCTTGGACGACCCCCGGCTGGCGGTTTTCCGACATCAAGCCTATCGGCCCCACCGGCCCCGCCCCGCCGCCGGCGGGGCGCGGGCTCGGGGCTCGTCCCGCCCCCGCCTCACGCCCCGCCGGGCCTCGCAGCGTGCGCCTCAATCGCCGGCCGGGCTTGAATTTCGGCCCACGGACTTACTGCCGACCGGGCCCAGGGCCGGGCCTTTGCCTGCGGTCCTCGGGCCCCGCTCAAGCGCGGGCTGGGCTGAGGAGCGGGGCTTCACCTGTGGCCCCGGGCCCCGCTCAAGCGCCGGTGGGGCTGAGGACCGGGCCTTCGCCCCGGCCCGGGCCCCCGGCCCGCGCCCCCGGCCCGTACCGCGCGCGTCGGGGCTGACGGCCCAGGTCTGGTTTCGCCCCCAGGCCCCCGGGCCCCCGGGCCGCCGCTCAAGCGCGGGCTGGGCTGAGGAGCGGGGCTTCACCTGTGGCCCCGGGCCCCGCTCAAGCGCCGGTGGGGCTGAGGACCGGGCCTTCGCCCC
>NZ_JBHJTK010000018.1:40408-66767 GCF_042267665.1 Streptomyces sp. NPDC056224 | reverse complement strand
CCGGGCCCCCGCTCAAGCCGCGGTGGGGCTGAGGGTCGGGGCTTTACCCTCGGCCCCGGGCCCCCGCCCAAGCACCGGTTGGGCCGAGGACCCGGCCTTCGCCCCCGGCCCGTGCCCCGCGCGCCGGGGGCCGGCGGTCCGGGTCTGGCTTCGCCCCCGGGGATGGCGCCGTGGGCGTCGGCGGGCCGGAGTCGGCGGAGGCCGTTCGGATGGCAGGGGTGGTGCGGGCCGAGGGCAGATGCGGCCCGGCCCGGGTCCGCCCGGCAGGGGAGGCGCAACCGCGCCGGAGCCCCGGGAACGGCGAGAGGGCCCCGGATGCCGTCGGCATCCGGGGCCCTCTCGGGTACAGCTAGCGCAGCGTCGTGGCTCGGGCCTCGCGCCGGTTGTGCCGGAAGGTGTTCGCCCGGCGGGTCGTCGCGAACAGCGGGATGGTCGCGGCCAGAGCGATCTGCAGCGCGCAGCCGGTCTGGAGCAGCAGCTGACCGCCCGGGGCGTCGAACGCCCAGGCCGCCAGCAGCCCCATCGCCCCGACGATCCAGCTGAGCATCGCCACCGCGAGGACACCCCGCGGCTTCGGGTACTCGACCCGGCTCACCATCAGCCAGGCCACGCCGACGATCGCCAGCAGGGTCGGGATGAAGGGGAGCTCGAGCAGGACGATGGACACGACCGTCAGCGCGCCGAAGGGGCTCGGCATGCCCTGGAACATGCCGTCCTTCATCGTCACGCAGCTGAATCTCGCGAGTCTGAGCACCACGGCCAGCAGGACCACGATCGCGGCCAGCGCCGACATCTTCTGGTGCGCGTCGTCGGCGACCATGCCGTAGACGAGCACGAAGTACGCGGGAGCCAGCCCGAAGCTGATCAGGTCCGACAGGTTGTCCAGTTCGGCGCCCATCGGCGAGCTGCGCAGCTTGCGGGCCACGATGCCGTCGAAGAGGTCGAAGACCGCCGCGAGCAGCATCAGTATCACCGCGGTCGCCGCGCTGTGCCGGGCCATGCCCGACTCGCCGCTGCCGGTGAGGTGCGGGATGAGGATCCCGGTGGTGGTGAAGTACACCGCCATGAATCCGCACGTCGCGTTGCCGAGGGTGAGGGTGTCCGCTATCGACAGTCGCAGCGAGAGCGGCATGTCGTCCTCGGAGGACTCCTCCGCGGCACGCTCGGGAACCCAGCCTGTGGCAGGAGTCTCAGGGTCAGTCACGGTCAATTCGGGTCACCCCCGCGGTGGTGGCCTGACCGACCTCGACCGCGACTTCGACGCCCTCGGGGAGGTAGATGTCGACGCGGGAGCCGAAGCGGATCAGGCCGATGCGCTCGCCCTGCTCGACCTTGGTGCCGGCGGGCAGGTACGGGACGATGCGGCGGGCCACGGCTCCGGCGATCTGCACCATCTCGATGTCACCGAGCTCGGTGTCGAAGTGCCAGACAACGCGCTCGTTGTTCTCGCTCTCCTTGTTGAACGCCGGGACGAATCCGCCGGGGATGTGCTCCACGGACGTCACCGTGCCCGCGAGGGGCGCGCGGTTGACGTGGACGTTCAGCGGGCTCATGAAGATCGCGACCCGGGTCCGTCCGTCCTTCCACGGCATGATGCTCTGCACCACACCGTCGGCGGGCGAGATGACACGGCCCTGGGCGATCTCACGCTCGGGGTCGCGGAAGAACCACAGCATGCCCGCCGCGAGCGCGGTGACGGGCACGGCCGCCGCGGCCCAGCGCCCGGACTTGCGAGCCCGGGTGAGGCTGAGCGCCGCGGTGGCGACGGTCGGCAGAAGCCACGGCGATGCTCCGCGCGCGAGGCGTACGCCAAGGAGGCTGTCGCGAGGTGCAGAGGTTTGGCTGTGGGGCATGGATGACCTTCGTAGCGGGTGATTGCCGCGCCGCAAACAGGGGGACGGGACGGCGGCTTTACTGGAATGCTATCGGTTGCGCGCAACAACTGGGCAAGCCAGAAGCCGAGTCGATGGCCGTCGGCCAGTCACTGCCAGTAACGCTTCTGCGACGGATCAGTGGATGATCCGCCGCAAAAGGTACTTTCAGCCCTGGAGTCGGTACTCCTCAAGCAGGCGTCGCCCGATGATCATTTTCTGGATCTCGGCGGTACCTTCACCGATCAGCAGCATCGGAGCCTCCCGGTAGAGGCGCTCGATCTCGTACTCCTTCGAGAATCCGTATCCGCCGTGGATACGGAAGGCGTCCTCCACCACCTCCTTGCAGTACTCGGAGGCGAGGTACTTCGCCATCCCTGCTTCGAGGTCGTTTCGTTCCCCGGAGTCCTTTTTGCGT
Source organism: Streptomyces sp. NPDC056224 (assembly GCF_042267665.1). Taxonomy (NCBI): domain Bacteria; kingdom Bacillati; phylum Actinomycetota; class Actinomycetes; order Kitasatosporales; family Streptomycetaceae; genus Streptomyces; species Streptomyces sp. NPDC056224. Next base: position 64,478 of record NZ_JBHJTK010000018.1, on the reverse strand, counting down.
GCTGCATTCACCATCATCGCATGAGCGGCTTCGACCTTGGTAGCCATCTCGGCCAGCTTGAACTGGATGGCCTGGTGTTCCGCGATCGGCTTGCCGAAAGTGTGACGCTGCTGGGCATAAGAGACGCCCAGTTCGAAGGCACGCTGAGCGACGCCGCAGCCACGGGCCGCCACGTTGACGCGGCCGACCTCGACCCCGTCCATCATTTGGTAAAACCCTCGGCCGGTCTCGCCGCCGAGGACCCGATTGGCCGGAATGCGCAGTCCGTCCATGATGAGCTCGGTCGTGTCGACGCCCTTGTAGCCCATCTTGTCGATCTTGCCCGGGATGGTCAGGCCCGGACGGACCTCACCGAAGCCGGGCTCCTTCTCGACGAGGAAGGTCGTCATCGACTTGTGGGGGGCGGTGCCCTCGGGGTGTCCTTCGTCACTTCGCACCAGAACGGCCACCAGGGTGGAGCTGCCGCCGTTCGTCAGCCACATCTTCTGGCCGTTCAGGACGTACTCGTCGCCGTCCTTCACCGCCTTGGACGAGATGGCCGACACGTCGGAGCCCAGCGCCGGCTCGGACATCGAGAACGCGCCGCGCACCTCGCCCAGCGCCATCCGCGGAAGGAAGTGGTCCTTCTGCTCCTGCGTGCCGTGCTGCTTGAGCATGTACGCCACGATGAAGTGGGTGTTGATGATGCCCGAGACGGACATCCAGCCACGCGCTATCTCCTCGACGCACAGGGCGTAGGTGAGGAGCGACTCACCCAGGCCGCCGTACTCCTCGGGAATCATCAGCCCGAAGAGGCCGAGCTCCTTGAGGCCGTCGACGATGTCCTGCGGGTACTCGTCGCGGTGCTCCAGCTCGGTCGCGACCGGGATGATCTCCTTGTCGACGAACTCCCGGACGGTCTTGAGGATCTCCCGCTGGACGTCCGTGAGCCCGGCGGTCTGGGCGAGTCGGGCCATGGCTACTTCCCCTGTTCCTTCAGCTGCGGGCGGCCGGGCTGCTCGCCGCCGCGCTCCTTGATGTACGTCTCGGTCGGGACCATCACCTTGCGCCGGAAGACGCAGACGAGGGTGCCGTCCTGCTTGTAGCCCTTGGTCTCGACGTAGACGATGCCGCGGTCGTTCTTCGACTTCGACGGCGTCTTGTCCAGGACCGTGGTCTCGCCGTAGATGGTGTCGCCGTGGAAGGTCGGCGCCACGTGCCGCAGGGACTCGATCTCCAGGTTGGCGATGGCCTTCCCGGAGACGTCCGGGACGGACATGCCCAGCAGCAGGGAGTAGATGTAGTTGCCCACGACCACGTTCTTGCCGAAGTCGGTCGTGTTCTCGGCGTAGTTGCTGTCCATGTGGAGCGGGTGGTGGTTCATGGTCAGCAGACAGAAGAGGTGGTCGTCGTACTCCGTGACCGTCTTCCCGGGCCAGTGCTTGTAGACCGCCCCGACCTCGAACTCTTCGTAAGTGCGTCCGAACTGCATGCTGCTCAGGCCTCCGGGATTTCGAACTTGCTGGTGCGCTGCATGCCGGCCGCGCGGCCCTTGCCCGCGATGACCAGGGCCATCTTGCGGCTGGCCTCGTCGATCATCTCGTCGCCGAGCATCGCCGAGCCCTTCTTGCCGCCCGCCTCGGAGGTGCACCAGTCGTACGCATCGAGGATGAGCTCGGCGTGGTCGTAGTCCTCCTGCGAGGGGGAGAAGACCTCGTTGGCCGCGTCGACCTGGCCCGGGTGCAGCACCCACTTGCCGTCGAAGCCCAGCGCCGCCGCCCGGCCGGCCACCTCGCGGTAGGCGTCCACGTCGCGGATCTGGAGGAACGGGCCGTCGATCGCCTGGAGGTTGTGCATGCGGGCCGCCATCAGGATCCGCATCAGGATGTAGTGGTAGGCGTCGGCGCCGTAGCCGGGCGGCTGCATGCCCACGACCAGCGACTTCATGTTGATGGAGGCCATGAAGTCGGCCGGGCCGAAGATGATGGTCTCCAGCCGGGGCGAGGCGGCGGCGATCTCGTCGACGTTCACCAGACCCTTGGCGTTCTCGATCTGCGCCTCGATGCCGATCTTGCCGACCTCGAAGCCCATCGTCTTCTCGATCTGGGTCAGCAGGAGGTCGAGGGCCACGACCTGCTGGGCGTCCTGGACCTTCGGCAGCATGATGCAGTCGAGGTTCTGGCCGGCGCCCTCGACCACCGTGATGACATCGCGGTAGGTCCAGTGCGTGGTCCAGTCGTTGACCCGCACGACCCGGGTCTTGCCCGTCCAGTCACCGTTGTTCAGCGCGTCCACGATCGTGTGGCGGGCGCCTTCCTTGGCGAGCGGCGCGCAGGCGTCCTCCAGGTCCAGGAAGACCTGGTCGGCCGGCAGGCCCTGGGCCTTCTCCAGGAAGCGCGGGTTCGAACCCGGGACCGCGAGGCAGGAGCGACGCGGGCGAAGACGGTTCACCGGGTGGACGGGCGTGGTCATGCGGGGACCTCCGTGCTTGCAAGGTTTGCGGTGTCTGGAAGGGGGTCGAGCTTGTTGGCTTTGCGGATCTCGTCGACGATGCGGCCGATGATCTCCGTGATGCCGAAGTCCTTCGGCGTGAAGACGGCGGCCACACCGGCCGCCTTCAGTGTCACGGCATCCGCGTTCGGAATGATGCCTCCGACGATGACGGGAATGTCACCCGCCCCCGCCACGCGCAGGCGTTCGAGGACATCCGGGACGAGTGCGCTGTGGGATCCGGACAGGATGGACAGTCCCACGCAGTGCACGTCCTCGGCCAGCGCCGCGGAGGAGATCTCCTCGGGTGTCAGCCGGATGCCCTGGTAGACCACCTCGAATCCGGCGTCGCGGGCCCGGACGGCGATCTGCTCGGCGCCGTTGGAGTGTCCGTCCAGACCGGGCTTGCCGACCAGCAGCCGCAGCCGGCCCGAGCCGAGCTCGTCGGCCGTACGGGCCACCTTCTCGCGGACCTCGTGCATCGGCGTACCGGGCTCGGCGGTGACCGCGACCGGGGCGGAGGAGACCCCGGTCGGGGCGCGGAACTCGCCGAACACCTCGCGCAGCGCGCTCGACCACTCGCCGGTGGTGACGCCCGCCCGGGCGCACTCCAGAGTGGCCTCCATCAGGTTCTCGGTCCCCGCCGCGGCCTCCTTGAGCCGCTCCAGGGCCTGCCGGGTGGTGGGGAAGACGAAGGGATCGCCGTTCCCCTGCCGGTCCGAGGACTCCTGCCGCTCGGCCCGCCAGCGGACGATGCGCTCGACGGTGAGCGCCTCCACTGCCGGGTCCACCGTCATGATGGCGCCGTCCAGGTCGGACGTGAGCGGGTTCTCCTCGGTCTGCTGGAAGCAGTTGACACCGACGATCTTGTCCTCGCCGGCCTCGATCCGCGCTCGCCGCTCGGCGTGCGAGGAGACCAGCTGGGACTTCAGGTACCCGGACTCGACGGCGGCCATCGCGCCGCCCATCTCCTGGATCCGGTCGATCTCGGCCAGGCAGTCGGCGACCAGGGAGTCGACTTTGGCCTCGATGACGTGGGATCCGGCGAAGATGTCCTCGTACTCCAGCAGGTCGCTCTCATGTGCGAGGACCTGCTGGATGCGCAGCGACCACTGCTGGTCCCAGGGCCGGGGCAGGCCCAGCGCCTCGTTCCAGGCGGGCAGCTGCACCGCGCGGGCGCGGGCGTCCTTGGAGAGGGTGACGGCCAGCATCTCCAGCACGATGCGCTGGACGTTGTTCTCCGGCTGCGCCTCGGTCAGACCCAGGGAGTTGACCTGGACGCCGTACCGGAAGCGCCGCTGCTTCTCGTTCTCGATGCCGTAGCGCTCGCGGGTGACCTTGTCCCAGATGCGGCCGAAGGCGCGCATCTTGCACATCTCCTCGATGAAGCGGACGCCCGCGTTCACGAAGAAGGAGATCCGGGCGACCACCTCGCCGAACCGCTCCTCGGGCACCTGGCCCGAGTCGCGGACCGAGTCCAGGACGGCGATCGCGGTGGACATCGCGTACGAGATCTCCTGGACCGGGGTGGCTCCCGCCTCCTGCAGGTGGTAGCTGCAGATGTTGATCGGGTTCCACTTCGGGATGTGGTTGACCGTGTACGCGATCATGTCCGTCGTCAGGCGGAGGGAAGGCCCCGGCGGGAAGACGTGCGTCCCGCGGGAGAGGTACTCCTTGACGATGTCGTTCTGGGTGGTGCCCTGGAGCTGGGACACGTCCGCGCCCTGCTCCTCGGCGGCCACCTGGTAGAGCGCCAGCAGCCACATGGCGGTGGCGTTGATCGTCATCGAGGTGTTCATCTGTTCCAGGGGGATGTCCTGGAACAGCCGCCGCATGTCGCCCAGATGGGAGACCGGGACCCCGACCCGGCCCACCTCGCCGCGGGCGAGGATGTGGTCGGGGTCGTAGCCGGTCTGCGTCGGAAGGTCGAACGCGACCGACAGGCCGGTCTGGCCCTTGGCGAGGTTGCGGCGGTACAGCTCGTTGGACGCCTCGGCCGTGGAGTGGCCGGCGTACGTCCGCATGAGCCACGGACGGTCCTTCTGGCGCTCTGTCATCTCAGGCTGTCCCTTTGGCCCTTAGATGTTGCGGAAGCGGTTGATGGCGTCGAGGTGCGTGGCGCGCAGCTCGTGGTCGCGGACGCCCAGGCCCTCCTCGGGGGCCAGCGCGAGGACGCCGACCTTGCCCTGGTGGAGGTTGCGGTGGACGTCGTAGGCGGCCTGGCCGGTCTCCTCCAGGGAGTAGACCTTCGACAGGGTGGGGTGGATCTTGCCCTTGGAGACGAGGCGGTTGGCCTCCCACGCCTCGCGGTAGTTCGCGAAGTGCGAGCCGACGATCCTCTTGAGGGACATCCACAGGTAGCGGTTGTCGTACTCGTGGTTGTAGCCCGAGGTCGAGGCGCAGGTGACGATCGTGCCGCCCTTGCGGGTGACGTAGACCGAGGCGCCGAAGGTCTCGCGGCCCGGGTGCTCGAAGACGATGTCCACGTCCTCGCCGCCGGTCAGCTCGCGGATGCGCTTGCCGAAGCGCTTCCACTCCTTCGGGTCCTGGGTGTGCTCGTCCTTCCAGAACTTGTAGCCCTCGGCGTTGCGGTCGATGACCGCCTCGGCGCCCATGGCCCGGCAGATGTCGGCCTTCTCCGGAGAGGAGACGACGCAGATCGGGTTGGCGCCGCCGGCGAGGGCGAACTGGGTGGCGTACGAACCGAGTCCGCCGCTCGCGCCCCAGATGAGGACGTTGTCGCCCTGCTTCATGCCGGCGCCGTTGCGGGAGACCAGCTGGCGGTAGGCGGTGGAGTTGACCAGGCCGGGCGAGGCGGCCTCCTCCCAGCTCAGGTGGCCGGGCTTCGGCATCAGCTGGTTGGACTTGACGAGTGCGATCTCCGCCAGGCCGCCGAAGTTGGTCTCGAAGCCCCAGATGCGCTGCTCGGGGTCGAGCATCGTGTCGTTGTGGCCGTCGGAGGACTCCAGCTCGACCGAGAGGCAGTGCGCGACGACCTCGTCGCCCGGCTTCCAGGCGTTGACGCCGGGGCCGGTGCGCAGCACGACGCCCGCGAGGTCGGAGCCGATGATGTGGTACGGGAGGTCGTGGCGCTTGGTGAGCTCCGACAGGCGCCCGTAGCGCTCCAGGAAGCTGAAGGTGGACACCGGCTCGAAGATCGAGGTCCACACGGAGTTGTAGTTGACCGAGGAGGCCATGACGGCCACCAGGGCTTCGCCCGGGCCGAGCTCCGGCACCGGGACCTGGTCCAGGTGGAGGGACTTGCGCGGGTCCTTCTCGCGGGTGGTGAGCCCGGCGAACATCTCCGTCTCGTCCTTGTGCACGGTGATCGCGCGGTACGAGTCGGGGAGCGGCAGGGCAGCGAAGTCGGCGGCCGTCGCGGCCTGCGACTGGATCGCTTCCAGGATGTCCTTCACGGTAGAGCCTCCGGCTAAGCGCTGATGAGGGTGCGCTGGGGGATACGCGTTGCGTGCGTGGGTGCGTGTGGGGTGGTGCTGCGAGGTGCCGTCGGTCCGGCTGGTGCGGTGGTGCTGGCGACGCCCGTGGTGGGGCGTGCGGTGCCTGGTGACGCAGGCATCCGGGGCGCGTTCCGTGCCGAGTGGGCGTGGGCCGCGGGGACATCCGGACAAGATTTAACGTATGGCACGCGGTGTCACTCAGCAAGGCACCGCGTGCCAAAACTTTCTCTCATTTGCCTATTGACCTGCATGTTTGAGCGATGATCGATCAGAGTTACCGGCGAGTAGGGGCAAGCTGGACAAACGGAAGCGGCCGCCCCCGTAACGGGAGCGGCCGCTGTGACGCGTGTCGCTTCGTGTTGCTGAGTGCTGCTACTTGTTGCGCAGTGCCTCTTCGATGGTCCGCATGACCTCGTCCAGCGGGGCGTCGGTCCGGGCCACCGCCACCAGCACCTCGCCCTGCGCGCGGACCTCCGCCGGCGGGGTGGGCGCCGTGCCCAGCGTGCGGCCCGCGCCGATCCCCGAGCCGAAGGTCTTGCGCACGATCGAGAAGGCGTGGTCCAGCTGCCCCTCCACGTCCCCCTGGCCGCCCGCCCGCAGCCAGCGCCGCAGCACGTGGTTGTGGGCGGTCACCACCGCGGACGCGGCCACCTCGGCCAGCAGCGGGTCGTCGTTGCCGTCGTGGTGGTCCTGCTCGTCGAAGTGGGCCAGCAGGTAGCGGGTGAACAGCCGCTCGTACCGGGCGACCGAGGCGATCTCCCGCTCCCGCAGTGCCGGCACCTCGCGCGTCAGCCGGTAGCGCTCCACCGACACCGCGGGCGAGGCGGCGTACATCTTCATGACTTCCTTGATCCCGCGGCACACCGTGTCGAGCGGGTGCTCGTGTGCCGGGGCCGCGTCCAGGACGGCCTCGGCACGCGTCAGGGTGTCGTCGTGATCCGGGAAGATCGCCTCTTCCTTGGACCGGAAGTGCCGGAAGAAGGTCCGGCGCGCCACCCCCGCGGTCGCGGCGATCTCGTCGACCGTCGTCGCCTCGTACCCCTTGGTCGCGAACAGCTCCATCGCGGCCGCGGCGAGCTCGCGGCGCATCTTGAGCCGCTGCGCGGCCGCCTTGGTGCCGGCCGTGCTCTCCTGGGTGTCGGGGGCCGTGGCGGCGCGGGGCGAGGTCTTGGCGGGCTGGGGCATAGAGCGAACGTACTTCATTTGCGCGGCGGAGCGCGCCCGAGGGGGGTGGGACAGGGGTGGATGCGGGGGAGGGCAGGCACTGGGCACACAGTGCTCGCCGGGAGGGTTCGCCCGCCGTGAGGGTCCGGCGGGCCCGAGGAGCCCTCCCCACGCATCCGGCTCGTGGCCCGGCCGGGGGTTACCGGCGGGCGTACTCACGGAATCCGCGGCCGGTCTTCCGGCCCAGGCAGCCCGCCGCCACCAGGTGCTCCAGCAGCGGGGACGGGGCCAGGCCCGGGTCGCGGAACTCCTTGTGCAGGACCTTCTCGATCGCCAGCGAGACGTCCAGGCCGACCACGTCCAGGAGCTCGAAGGGCCCCATCGGGTAGCCGCCGCCCAGCTTCATCGCCGCGTCGATCTCGTCGATGCCGGCGTAGTGCTGCTCGACCATCTTGATCGCGTTGTTGAGGTACGGGAACAGCAGCGCGTTCACGATGAAGCCGGCCCGGTCCCCGCAGTCCACCGGGTGCTTGCGGACCTTGACGCAGACCTCGCGGACCGTGGCGTGCACGTCGTCGGCGGTCAGGACCGTGCGGACGACCTCGACCAGCTTCATCGCCGGGGCCGGGTTGAAGAAGTGCATGCCGATCACGTCCTGCGGGCGCGAGGTCACGCGGGCCACCGCGATCACCGGCAGCGAGGAGGTGGTCGTCGCCAGGACGGCGCCCGGCTTGCAGACCTTGTCCAGGGCGGCGAACAGCTCCTGCTTGACCGCCAGGTCCTCGGCCACCGCCTCCACGGCCAGGTCCACCTCGGCGAAGGCGTCCAGCGAACCGGCCGCGGTGATCCGGTCCAGCGTCTGCGCGGCGGCCTCGTCCGTCAGTCGGCCCTTGGCCACCGCGCGGCCCAGGGACTTGCCGATGGCCGCCTTGGCCGCCTCCGCCTTCTCCAGGCTGCGGGCGGCCAGGACGACGTCGTAGCCGGCCTGGGCGAAGACCTGCGCGATGCCGCTCGCCATGGTGCCCGAGCCGGCCACGCCGACCGAGGAGACGGGCCGGCCCGTACCGAGCAGGGACCCGTCCGGCGGGGTCTGGAGGTCGCGGACGATCACCGAGCTGCCCGGAGCCTCGTACGTGTAGAAGCCGCGCCCGGACTTCTGCCCGGTCAGGCCGGCCTCGGTGAGCTGGCCCAGGATCGGGGCCGGCGCGTGCAGGCGGTCGCCCGAGGAGGAGTACATGGCCTCCAGGACGGTGCGGGCGGTGTCCACGCCGATCAGGTCGAGCAGCGCGAGCGGGCCCATGGGCAGGCCGCAGCCGAGCCGCATGGCCGCGTCGATGTCCTCGCGGGAGGCGTACTTCGCCTCGAACATGGCGGCTGCCTGGTTCAGGTAGCCGAAGAGCAGGCCGTCGGCGACGAAACCGGGGCGGTCGCCGACCGGGACGGGCTCCTTGCCGAGCTCGCGGGCCAGCTCGGTGACGGCCTCGACGGCCGGCGGGGCCGTCAGGACGCAGGAGACGATCTCGACCAGCTTCATCGCCGGAGCCGGGTTGAAGAAGTGCAGGCCCAGCACGCGTTCGGGGCGCAGGGACTCGGCGGCCATGCGGGTCACCGACAGGGCGTTGGTGCCGGTGGCCAGGATCGTGTCGGGCCGCACGATCGCGTCGAGCTCGCGGAACACCTGCTGCTTGAGCTCGTACGACTCCGGCACGACCTCGATGACGAGATCCGCGTCGGCCGCGGCGCCCAGGTCGCTGTAGGTGCGGAAGCGGGCGAGCACGTCCGCCCGCTCCTGCTCGGTGAGGCGCTCCTTGCTGACGGAGCGCGCCGTGGCCGCCGCGAGGGCGGCCGATGCCCGGCGTGCGGCGGTCTCGCTGATGTCGATGCCGATGACCTCGCGGCCGGCCCGGGCGAGGACCTCGGCGATGCCGGTGCCCATGGTGCCGAGGCCGACGACGGCGACGGTCTGGAGGGTGGGGTGACTGGACGGACGGTCCATCGAGGGACTCCAGTGGAAGAGGGTGACGACTGAGGGAGCGCGCGGCGCACGGTGCGCGCGGATGCCGTACGGAAGAACCGTGCGGAAGAGCCCAGGGGAAGGTGCCCGAAGGGCGGGAGCGGCGGACCCTGTCCCGGGGTCGCGCCGTGGGTGGTGCAAAGAGTCGTACAGAACCGACTGGCACGAGGCGGCTGCGTCACCAGGCCGGCCTCGTACGTGTTGATGCGACAGTAACCCGTCGGTAACTGGTCCGCCAGAGCGGGGAGATGTGACCTGTACCGCCCAAATGTACCGATCATCGATCATCGATCATCAATCACTGCGAACGGGCCGCGAGGGCGCCCCCGCCCGCCTAGGGTGGCCGGGTGAACGACGTGCTGGAGCGCCTGCGCACGGAAGCCGGACCGTCGCCGGAGTACGGGGCGCTGCTCGCGGCCGGCCCCGATGCCCTCGCGGTCTCCCTGACCTCCGTCGGGCTGCCCCTGTGGGCCCGCGAACTCGCCGCGTACCGGCTGGGGCTGGCAGGGGACCGCCGCGCCTTCGAACCGCTGGTGCTGCTGCTCAACCACCGGGACCCGCCGCGCTGCGCCGCCGCCGCCGAGGCGCTGGCCGTGCTGGGCGACCCCCGCACCGCCCGCGCGGCCGCGGCCCTCGCCACCAACGGCCTGCGCACCGCCTACGCCCTGCAGCCCGTCCGGCTGCTCACCGCCCTGCGCGCACCGGAGTCGGCCCCGGCCCTGATGGCGACCCTGTCCCGGCTGCTCTCCCCGCACGACCCGTACTGGCGGATCGCCCTGGCCTGCGTCGAAGGCCTCGGCGCCCTCGCCGACCCCCGGGCCCGCGAACTCCTGACCCGCGCGCAGTCCCACCCCCGCCTCGCCGTGGCGGCGACGAAGGCGCTGCGCTGCCTGAACTGAACGGGCGCGGGGCGGAGGCACTCGCCGTCGGCCTGCGCCGGCACCGGCCACCGCGGGTGGCGACCCCGCCCCCGGGGCCCGGCTCCCCGCCCCGGGTGGGTGCGAGCACCCGCGTCTGCCCGAACCGGGGAACCGGGAGGCGGGACCCCCGGTTGCCCGGTTCGGGGGTCAGTGGTCCCGGCCGGCCTCGGGCACCACGGCGAAGGCCTCCACCTCCAGCAGGGGTTCGGGGCGGACCAGGGCCGCGACCTGGACCGCCGAGGAGGCCGGCACGCGGTCGGCGGCGATGACGGCGGCGCGGGCCGCCCGTACCACCGGGAGGTGGGCCACGTCCGTGACGAAGTAGGTCAGCTTCACGACGTCGTCGAAGGTGGCCCCGGCCGCCGCCAGGCACCGGCGCAGGTTCTCGAACACCTGCCGGGCCTGGGCGGCGGCGTCGCCCTCCCCGACCACCTCGCCCTTCTCGTCGAACGCGCACTGGCCGGAGACGGCGATGAACCGCCCGGTGCCCCAGACGACGTGGCTGAATCCGGTCCCGGGACTGACGCCGTCCGGGGCGTGGACGCGGGTGATGTGGCCGTGTTCAGGAATGGTGGTCATGGACACGATCGTGCCCGGTGAAGATCAACCGCGGAAGCCCAGCAGGCCGTGCAGGGCCGCGCCGCCCGCCGAGGGCGGGACCGCGCGGGTCACCGCGGCCGGCTTCGGCTCCTCCTGGGCGGGGCAGACGGCGTCCGCGGCCCTGCCCGTCCGCAGGTACGCCGCGACCTTCTCGTCCAGGCACTTGTTGCCGCTCAGCGCGATGCCGTGGTTGCCGCCGCCCTCCTCGACGACCAGGGCCGAGCCCTTCAGCTTCTCCCGCATGCTGAGCGCACCCCCGAACGGGGTCGCCGCGTCCTCCGTCGCCTGGAGCAGGAGGGCCGGCGGAAGGGCGGCGTTCGTCACGTCCGGGGCCTGGAGCGGCTCCGTCGGCCAGAAGGCGCACGGGGCGTTGTACCAGGCGTTGTTCCAGGTCATGAACGGAGCCGTGGCGTGGGTGCGCCACATGTCCGCCCGCCACTGGTTCCAGTCCTTCGGCCAGGCGGAGTCCCGGCACTGCACCGCCGTGTAGACGCTGTACCCGTTGCCCGCGGAGGGCTCCACCGCGCCGAACCGCTCGTACGCCGCCACCAGCGGCTTCGGGTCCTTCTCCACCGCGTACGCCGCGAAGGCCGCGGCCAGGGTCGGCCAGTAGCCGTTGTAGTAACCGCCCGGCATGAAGGTGTCCTCCAGCTCGGACGGGCCCACCTTGCCGCCCGCCGGCGTCCCGCGCAGCTCCTCGCGCACGGCGTACCAGCGCTCCTCGACCTCCGCCGGGTCGGTGCCGAGCCGGTACGTGGCGTCGTACTTCGCGACCCAGGCCAGGAACGCCTTGTGGCGGGAGTCGAACGCCCGGTCCTGGGCGAGGTTGTCCTCGTACCAGACCCCGCCCGGGTCGACCACGGAGTCCAGGACGAGCCGGTGCACCCGGTCCGGGTGGAGCTTGGCGTACACCGCGCCCAGGTAGGTCCCGTACGAGTAGCCGAAGTAGCTGATCCGCTGCGCGCCGAGGGCCGTGCGCAGCACCTCGATGTCGCGGGCGGCGGAGACGGTGCCGACGTGCGGCAGCACGTCCGCGTGCTTGGCCCGGCAGGACTCGGCGAAGGACCGCACGCGGTCCAGGTTGGCCTGCTCGCCGGCCGCGTCGCGCGGTACGGAGTCGGGCCGGACGGGGGAGAAGTGGCCCGCCGCGCAGTCGAGCGCGGGTTCGCTCTTGCCGACGCCGCGCGGGTCGAAGCCGATCACGTCGTACTGGGCGGCCACGTCCTTGGGGAGGGCGGAGGCGATGAAGCCGGCCAGGCCGCGGCCGCTTCCGCCCGGACCGCCGGGGTTGACCAGCAGCGGCCCGGAGGAGGTGGCGGCGGTGTGGGGGACCCGGGTCAGCGCGAGGGAGATCTGGCGGCCGGTGGGCCGGTCGTGGTCGAGGGGGACCTTGAGGGAGGCGCACTGGAGCGTCGGGTAGCGGGGAGTCGCGCAGTCGGTCCAGTGCAGCGGCGCCCGCTTCGGCGCGGGAACGGCCGGGGCGGCCGTGACCGGGCTCGTGAGGACGGCGGCGACGGTGGAGATCGACAGCAGGACAGCGGCGCGCTTCTTCAAGGGGTGCAGCATGGGGCCTCCCAGCCGAGGGTTCTGGGCGGAATCGTCCCGGAAACCGTGGCTGGAAGGAGGGATTGGGCTGCCTATTGGCCCGATGTGATGACCCTTCACGGGGTCCGGGGCGTCACAGGAGGCTGAGCTGCGTCGGCGCGCCGGGCGCCGGCCGCGCGGGGGCGCTGATCCTGCGGGGCGCTCCGCGGCCGTTCGGGCCGATGCCGAATTCGGCCGCCAGCTCGTGGACTTGGCGGGTGACCTGCCGCTGGTACCAGGTGGGCGCGTACGAGCCGCCCGCGTACATCCGCTCGTACCGCCCGACGAGGTGCGGATGGTGCTCGCCCAGCCAGGCCGTGAACCACTCGCGCGCCCCGGGCCGCAGATGGAGTACCAGGGGTGTCACCGAGGTGGCGCCGGACTCGGCGACGGCCCGGACGGTGTCCCGCAGCTGCTCCGGGGCGTCGCCGAGGAAGGGGATGACGGGGGCCATCAGCACCCCGCACTCGATGCCGGCGTCGGTCAGGGTCCGTACCGCGCCCAGCCGGGCGGCGGGGGAGGGGGTGCCGGGCTCGACGGTCCGCCACAGTGCGGTGTCGGTGAAGCCGACGGAGACGGAGATGCCGACGTCGGTCACCGCGGCGGCCTCCTGCAGGAGGGGGAGGTCGCGCAGGATCAGCGTGCCCTTGGTGAGGATCGAGAAGGGGTTCGCGTGGTCGCGCAGCGCCTCGATGATCCCGGGCATCAGCCGGTAGCGGCCCTCCGCGCGCTGGTAGCAGTCGACGTTGGTGCCCATGGCGATGTGCGCGCCGGTCCAGCGGTGCGAGCCGAGCTCGCGGCGCAGCAGGTCGGGAGCGTTGGTCTTCACGACGATCTGCGAGTCGAAGCCGAGGCCGGTGTCGAGGTCCAGGTAGCTGTGGGTCTTGCGGGCGAAGCAGTACACGCACGCGTGCGAGCAGCCGCGGTACGGGTTGACGGTCCATTCGAACGGCATGCGGGAGGCGCCGGGCACCCGGTTGACGATCGAGCGGGCCCGCACCTCGTGGAAGGTGATCCCGCGGAACTCCGGGGTGTCGAAGGTGCGGGTCACGACGGCGTCGGTGCCGAAGAGGGCCCCGCTCCGCCCCGGCCCGTCGGTCAGGTCGTCCCAGCGCATGGCGCCTCCCTCGGGTAGCTCTCCGCCCGAGAATAGAACAAACGTTCCCATGATCGTGCGGGTCGGCATATCCGCTGGTCAACGCGGCGCGGCAGGTGGCAGGCTGCGCCCCATGGCGGGAATGGGAATCACGGTGTGCCTTGCGGGCGAGGCCCGCGGCCGGCTGGCGGAGGCGATCGGCGAGGCCATGGCGCCGTTCGAGTGCGACTACAGGCGCGGCGAGGAGCTCGACGTCTGGGACCACTGGGCGATCAGTGGCGGCGGATCCGGCTTCCAGCCGCTGCGCGGCCGCGAGGGCGATCCGCGCCTCGTGCCCGACGGCCCGGCCCCGTCGGGCAGGTGCGCGGGCGGGCCGCGTGAGCTGCTGGCCTTCGCGGAGATCCGGGCCGAGGCGGTGGAGGTGGCCGGCGCGGCCTGGGACCTGTGGCGGGAACTCGCCCGGCTGCACCCGCCGGCCGAGCCGCTGGCCCCCGTGGTCCCCTGGTCGAATCCGGCCGAGGCCGAGGCGTCTTGGCAGGCGCGGATCGCGGCGCGCCAGGCGTACGAGGCGCAGCCGCTGGTCATCGCCTACGAGGAGCGCCGTGCCGCGCTGCTGGCCGGGCACCGCGGGTACCGCCTCGGCGACAGCCTCGGGCACGCGTGGCCCGTCGAGGACGTCGGCGGCGTCGGCCGGGAGGAGTTCGTCCGCCTCCACGCCGAATCGGCGGTACCGGGCGGAAGCGTCCTGACGCTCGACGGCTGGTGGTGCGAGCCGGGTGACCAGCCGCTCCACGGTGCCTGCGAAGGCCCGGCCGTCTGCCCCCACACACCGCCCTTCGAGTGGACGGACGCCCCCTGGTACCACGGCAGCGGGAGGTACCTGGAGGAACTCCCGGGAGACACGGTCCTCGTCCGCGTCCGTTGTCACGTCTGACCCGGATTTGGGCGGCCGGGCCGGAGGTGGTTGGCTTCGCGGTGACGAGCGGACACAACTGCTGGAGGAACAGCTATGGCGCAGGTCGAGGCCACCACGGAGCGGATCATCGGAGCCGACGCGGAGACCGTGTTCGACGCGCTGGCGGACTACACCGGGACCCGCGGGAAGCTGCTGCCCGAGCACTTCAGCGAGTACGAGGTGCGCGAGGGCGGCGACGGCGAGGGCACCCTGGTGCACTGGAAGCTCCAGGCCACCAGCAAGCGCGTACGGGACTGCCTGCTGGAGGTCAGCGAGCCCACCGACGGCCAGCTGGTGGAGAAGGACCGCAACTCCTCCATGGTGACCACCTGGGTCGTCACCCCGGCCGGTGAGGGCAAGTCCAAGGCCGTGGTCTCCACCGTGTGGAACGGCGCCGGCGGCATCGGCGGCTTCTTCGAGCGCACCTTCGCCCCCAAGGGCCTCGGCCGCATCTACGACACCGTGCTGGCCAATCTGGCCGCCGAAGTCGAGGCCTGAGCGCGGACGTTGCACGGCTGTGAGCGGCTCACCGGATCGGGTGGAATTCCCGGTCCCGGGTGAGCCGCCGGCGGCCGGGCGTGGCCCCGGGCCGACGCGCGCCGGGGCGGCTAGGCTGGATCCCCTGCGCGTGCCGCCCGCGACCCGCGTGACCGAGCGCGTGCCACCGCCCGCGCGCGACCGACCGCCCGGGGGCCCGATGAAGATCCTCATCTCCGCCGACATGGAAGGCGCCACCGGGGTCACCTGGCCCGCGGACGTGCTGCCCGGGACACCGCAGTGGGAGCGCTGCCGGTCGATGTTCACCTCCGACGTCAACGCGGCCGTCCTCGGCTTCTACGACGGAGGCGCAGACCAGGTCGTCATCAACGAGGCCCACTCGACCATGCGCAATCTGCTGCTGGAGCGCCTGGACGCCCGCGCCGAGATGCTCACCGGCCGCCACAAGTCGCTCTCCATGGTCGAGGGCGTCCAGCACGGAGACGTCGACGGGATCGCCTTCGTCGGCTACCACACGGGCGCGGGCTCCGAAGGGGTCCTCGCCCACACCTACCTCGCCAACTCCATCACCGGCGTCTGGCTCAACGGGATCCGGGCGAGCGAGGGGCTCCTGAACGCCCACGTCGTCGCCGAGTACGGAGTCCCGGTCATCCTGGTCACCGGCGACGACCTGACCTGCATCGACGCCGCCGGCTACGCCCCGGACGCGGTGACCGTCGCGGTGAAGGACCACGTCTCGCGCTACGCCGCCGTGTGCCGGACCCCCGCCCGCACCGCCGCCGACATCCGTGCCGCGGCCAAGGAGGCCACGGGCCTCGCCGTCCGGCGCGATCCCGCACCCGGGGGTCCGTACACCGTGGAGCTGGAGTTCGACGCCGAGCACCTGGCGATGGCCGCCACCGTCGTCCCGGGCGCCGAGCGGTGCGGGGAGCGCAGGATTTCCTATACCAGCGAGACGATGTACGAGGGGATCCGGACCTTCAAGGCGGTCACGACGGTCGTCTCGGCAGCCGTGGAGGAGCAGTATGGCTGACATGCCCGCAGTCACCACCCAGGTTCCGCCCCAGGCACAGGACCGTGCCCCGGCCGCCGCCGTGGACGACGCCGCCCTGGACGAGGTGGTCGAGTTCACCTCCGGCCTCATCCGCATCGACACCACCAACCGGGGCGGCGGCGACTGCCGGGAGCGCCCCGCCGCGGAGTACGCCGCCGAGCGGCTCGCCGCCGCCGGACTGGAGCCGGTGCTCCTGGAGCGCACCCCCGGCCGCACCAACGTCGTTGCCCGGGTCGAGGGCACCGAGCGCGGTGCCGAGGCGCTCCTGGTCCACGGCCATCTCGACGTGGTCCCGGCCGAGGCCGCCGACTGGAGCGTGGACCCCTTCTCGGGGGAGGTCCGGGACGGGGTGGTCTGGGGCCGCGGCGCGGTCGACATGAAGAACATGGACGCGATGGTGCTGGCCGTCGTACGGGCCTGGGCACGGGCCGGGGTGAAGCCTCGCCGGGACATCGTCATCGCCTTCACCGCCGACGAGGAGGACAGCGCCGTCGACGGCTCCGGTTTCCTCGCCGACCGCCACCCGCACCTCTTCGAGGGCTGTACGGAGGGCATCAGCGAGTCCGGCGCCTTCACCGTGCACCCCGGCCCCGGACAGCCCGCCCTCTACCCGATCGCGGCCGGTGAGCGCGGCACCGCCTGGCTGAAGCTGACGGCCCACGGCACCGCCGGGCACGGCTCCAAGCCGAACAGGGCCAACGCCGTGAGCCGCCTCGCCGCGGCCGTGGCCCGGATCGGCGCGTACGAGTGGCCGGTCCGCCTCACCGACACCGTCGTCGCCTGCATCACCGAACTCGCCGCCCTCCAAGGCCTGTCGGTGGATCCCCGGGCCCCCGGCTTCGACCTCGACCAGGTTCTCGGCCGGCTCGGCCCGGCGGCCACCCTGCTGGAGGCGACCGTACGCAACAGCGCCAATCCGACGATGCTCAGCGCCGGTTACAAGCTCAACGTGATCCCCGGCCAGGCCACGGCCTACGTGGACGGCCGGATGGTGCCGGGCGGCGAGGCCGAGTTCATCGCCACCCTCGACGCGCTCACCGGCCCGGACGTCCGCTGGGAGTTCCACCACCGGGAGGTGGCGCTCGAAGCCCCCGTGGACGGGCGGACGTACGGGATCCTGCGCGAGTCGGTCGAGCGGTTCGACCCGGACGGGCACGTGGTGCCCTTCTGCATGGCGGGCGGCACCGACGCCAAGCAGTTCTCCCGCCTCGGCATCACCGGCTACGGCTTCTCCCCGCTGAAGCTGCCGCCCGGCTTCGACTACTGGTCCCTCTTCCACGGCGTGGACGAGCGGGTCCCCGTGGACGCCCTGCACTTCGGGGTCCGCGTCCTCGACCACGCGCTGCGGACTCTGTGAGGGGGACCTTGTGATGGCGGTCGTGCCGACCCGGCCCTACGGCAGCTGGCCCTCACCCATCGACGCGGAGCTCGCCGCCTCGCTCGACGGCCGGCCCGAGTACGTGGGCACGGTCGGCCCCGAGGTGTGGTGGACCGAGCCCCGGCCGCAGGAGGGCGGCCGCCGCGCCCTGGTGCGCCGCCCCGCGGACGGCGGACCCGCGGTCACGGCGCTGCCCGCGCCGTGGAACGTGCGCAGCCGGGTCACCGAGTACGGCGGCAGCCCCTGGGCCGGAGCCGAACGCGCCGAGGGCGGTCCGCTCCTGGTCTTCGTCCACTTCGCCGACCAGCGGCTCTACGCCTACGAGCCGGACGCGCCCGGCAGCGGACCGCGGCCCCTCACCCCCGTGTCCGGCGTCGGCGGCGGGCTGCGCTGGGCCGACCCCGTGCTGCGCGGCGGCGAAGTCTGGTGCGTGCTGGAGGAGTTCACCGGTCCCGCCCCGACCGACGTGCGCCGGGTGCTGGCCGCCGTACCGCTGGACGGGTCGGCGGCGGAAGACCGGTCGGCAGTGAGGGAGCTGACGGACGACCGGTACCGGTTCAGCACCGGGCCCCGGCTCTCCCCGGACGGGCGCAGCGCCGCCTGGCTGGTGTGGGACCACCCGCGGATGCCCTGGGACGGCACCGAGCTGCGGTTCGCCGAGGTCACCGCGGACGGGACCCTCTCCGGGTCCCGGACCGTGCTCGGCGGCCCCGACGAGGCCATCGCCCAGGTCGAGTGGACGGCCGACGGGACGCTCCTCGCGGTGAGCGACCGCGGCGGCTGGTGGAACCCGTACCGCGTGGACCCGGGGACCGGCTGGGCGGTCAACCTGTGCCCCCGGGACGAGGAGTTCGGGGGCCCGCTGTGGAAGCCCGGGCTGCGCTGGCTCGCCCCGCTCCCCGACAGGCTCGTCGCCGTCCTGCACGGCCGGGGTTCTTCGGTGCTCGGCATCCTCGACCCCGAGAGCGGGGACCTGGTGGACGCGGCCGGCCCGTGGACGGCCTGGCAGCCGGCCCTCGCCGTCAGCGGCACCCGCGTCTACGGGGTCGCCGCGAGCCCGCGCAGCGCGTACGAGGTGGTGGAGCTGGACACGGCCACCGGCCACGCCCGGGTGATCGGCGCCCACGGGGCGGACCGGGTCGACCCGGCCTACTATCCCGAGCCGCAGAGCCGGACCTTCCTCGGTCCCGACAACCGGGAGGTCCACGCGCACGTCTACCCGCCGCACCACCCCGCCGTGCGCGCCCCGGCCGACGAACTGCCCCCGTACGTGGTGTGGGCGCACGGCGGGCCCACCGATCACGTGTCGCCCGTGCTCGACCTGCACATCGCCTACTTCACCTCGCGCGGCATCGGCGTGGTCGAGGTGAACTACGGCGGCTCCACCGGCTACGGCCGCGCCTACCGGGAGCGGCTGCGCGAGCAGTGGGGCGTGGTCGACGTGGAGGACTGCGCGGCGGTGGCCCGGGCGCTGGCCGCCGAGGGCACCGCCGACCCGGCCCGGCTCGCCATCCGCGGCGCCAGCGCGGGCGGCTGGACGGCCGCGGCCTCGCTGGCCGCGACCGACCTGTACGCCTGCGCGGCGATCATCTACCCGGTGCTGGACCTGCTGGGCTTCGCCAAGGAGACCCACGACCTGGAGTCCCGGTACGTCGAGGGTCTGGCCGGACCGCCGCAGACCCTCGCCGTGCGGTGCCGCGAGCGCTCGCCGGTGGCCCGCGCCGACCGGATCACGGCCCCGTTCGTCCTGCTCCAGGGGCTGGACGACCCGATCTGCCCGCCGGCCCAGGCGGAGCGGTTCCTCGCCGCCATGCAGGGGCGGCAGGTGCCGCACGCGTACGTGCCCTTCGAGGGTGAGGGGCACGGCTTCCGGCGGGCGGACACGATGATCCGCGCGCTGGAGGCCGAACTGTCGCTCTACGTCCAGGTCTTCGGCATCGAGCGCACCGACGTACCCCGGCTGGAACTGTGGCTCTGAGTCAGGCGGTGTGCAGCCAGACGCGGAGCGGGCCGAGCGGGGTGAAGCCGGCGCGCACGGCGGCGTCGAGGTCGTCGCCCGCCTCGTAGCCGATGACCGGCAGGTCCGGCCAGCGGGCGGCGATCGCGGTGAGGGCGCCCGTCCAGGCGGCGTCGGTGTCGGCGTCGTCGTGCGCGAAGAGGTTGGACAGGCCCACCACCGCGTCGCGTCCGCGGTTCGCGACGGCCCCCGCCACGATCCGGCCGTCGGCGCGGCCCGCCAGGAAGGCGCTGTCCGCGCCCAGCAGGGCCGGGTGGAACAGCCCGGTGGACTCCTCGCCGTCCCAGGCGGCTTCCCAGGCCTCCAGTTCGCCGGGGGTGGTCACCTCCGACCACTCCAGCCGCGAGCCCGTGGCCTGCGGGGCCCCGGCCGGGCGGTGGATCCACTGGGCCTCGAAGAGCACCTCGAAGCCGTGCGCGGCCAGGTCCAGGTCGGCGAAGCTGTCCTTCACCGAGCAGCCGGGGCCGTCGGTGTCGATCGCGGCGACCAGCCCGGCCGCCGGGGCGCCCGGGGCGAGGGACACGGCATCGGGGTAGAGCGGCGGGGTCCGGTGCGCGCTCGTCCAGACGCCCGGTGCGAACGCGCCGGCCGGTCCGTGGCCGCGCACGACGGCGTCGCACCACTCGGCGTTGTTGCGCGCCGCGGCGAGCAGGAGTTCCTCGGTGCCCGGGATCATGATCACCGGGGGATCCTGTCACACCGTCCGGCGTGGGGCCACGAGTATTCCCCCGTACCTCCGCGCGGGCGACCGGGTGGGCCTGTCCCTTCCGGCTCGCCGACGGGCCCGAGTTCACCTTCACCGCGTGCGTGCGCGAGGGCCGCGCGCTGCGCCGGCCGAGGCCCTTCCCGCCCGCCACCATCGAGGGGTGAGGGCCCTGCGCGGCCGCCCTGATCGACGGCGGGGGCCGCGCCGGGTTCCGCGTCCGCGAACCGGGGACCCGGAGCGACCGCCGGGTTCGCCAGCACCGACATCATCGTGCGCGGGGCCCTCCGGTGGGGTGCCTTCCGGTGCGGGGCCTTCGGCTACGGCGCCTTCGTGCACGCCGCACGCCGCGGGCCGCGGACTCTTCCAGGAGGCCCCGCGCCCCCTCCTCGCGCCCCCTCCTCGCGCCCGCCCCGGCCCTGCCGGCCCCGCCAGCCGGGCGGGCCGGGCGGGCCGGGCCGGCCCCCGGCCCGCACCGCCCGGAGGCCGGCATCAGGCCCGGCGACACCCGCACACGGCCTCGATCGCGCCGGTCAGCGGCGCCGGATTCCGGCTGGAGGGCTCTCCCCGGACCTCCTCCCGGCCGACGGCGCCCGGCGTGACCGCGAGGGGTGGGCGGTGACCGCCGAAATGCCGCGGCCGTAGGAGGCCGTCAGGTCCGGCGTCGCGGCAGGATGGGTCCATGCGATCCCTCGTGCTCCTCGATGCCCCGTCCAACCTCGGCCTGCGCCCGCCCGCGCCGGGCACCGTACCCGGCGTCTACAAGCTGGCCGGGGCCCTGCGCGAACAGGGCCTGCTGGCCCGGCTCGGTGCACGCGAGGGCGGCGTGGTGGTCCCGCCGCGCTACGACCGCGGCGACTGGAAGGAGGGCGACGGCGTGTTCCACGCGGACGCCCTCGCCGCCTACACCGTCACCCTCGCCGACCGGATCGAACGGCACCTGCGGGCGGGGGAGTTCCCCGTCGTGCTCGGCGGGGACTGCTCCATCCAGCTCGGCGCCTCGCTCGCCATGCGCAGGCTCGGCCGGTACGGACTTGCCGCCATCGACGGCTCCGCCGACTTCCGCCACCCCGGCAACGAGGCCGTGAACGGTCCGGTCGGCGCCGCGGGCGGGGAGGAGCTCGCCCTCGCCACCGGGCGCGGGCAGGCAGGCCTCGCGGACCTGGAGGGCCGCTCGCCGTACCTGCGGGACGAGGACGTGCGGCTCTTCGGGATCCGGGACGGGGACGCGGACCTGCCGGAGCTGCGCGCGGCCGGGATCCGTACCGCCACCGTCGGGGAGATCCGCGAGCGCGGCGCCGGGCCGGTGGCCCGGGCGGCGCTGGACGGGCTGCACCCGCCGGCGACCGACGGCTTCTGGGTGCACCTGGACGCCGACGTGCTGGACCCGAGTGTCATGCCGGCCGTGGACAGTCCCGATCCCGGCGGCCTGCTCCCCGACGAACTCGCCGAAGTCCTGGGCGTGTTGGTGAGCTCCCCGCGCTGCGTCGGGATCAACGTCACGATCTACGACCCGGACCTGGACCCGGACGGCCGTGCGGGCGCGCTGCTGGCCGACCTGGTCGCGGGCGCCTTCGCGTAGGCCCTTCGCGTAGGCCCTTCGCACAGGCCGTCGCGCTCATCGGCGCGCGGGCCGTCGAACGGGCCTTTGCGTAATCCTGACCGGTGGTGATCCGCGGAACCCCTGTGCACCGGCCGCCGTGGCGTGTTCCATTTCCCCATGGCCACCACCGTCCGCCGCGCCGTACTGACCCTTCCCGCAGCCCCGTTGGGCCCCGAGAACCCGCTGCCCGCCCTGCGCGCGCCCGACGGGGTGCACGCGCTGGACGAGCTCCCCCAGCAACGGCTGGGAGGTGCCCGCAGGCACGACGGGCTGCCGCGCGACATGGCGCGGCAGATCGGGTACGAGCCGCTGCGTTCGCTGCTGCCCGTCCGGATCCGTGACGGCTACCGGCGGGAGCGCTCGGAGCGGGAGTTCGAGTCGGTCGTCATCGAGAACGAACACCTGCGGGTGACCGTGCTCCCGGGCCTGGGCGGGCGCGTCCACTCCCTCGTGCACCTGCCCACCGGGCGTGAACTGCTCTACCGCAACCCGGTGTTCCAGCCCGCCAACTTCGCCCTCAACGGGGCCTGGTTCTCCGGCGGCATCGAATGGAACATCGGCGCCACCGGGCACACCACCCTCTCCTGCGCCCCGCTGCACGCCGCGCTCGTCCCGGCCCCGGACGGCGGCGTGATGGTCAGGCTGTGGGAGTGGGAGCGGCTGCGCGACCTGCCCTTCCAGGTGGACCTGTGGCTGCCGGAGGACTCGGAGTTCCTCTACGTCGGTGTGCGCGTGCGCAATCCGCACGAGCGGCCCGCGCCCGTGTACTGGTGGTCCAACATCGCCGTCCCCGAGGACGCGGGCAGCCGCGTCCTCGCCCCCGCCGACGAGGCCTGGAACTTCGGCTACGAGCGCTCGCTGCGCCGCGTCCCGGTCCCCGAGTGGGAGGGCGCGGACCGCACGTACCCGCTCCGCAGCGAGTATCCGGCGGACTTCTTCTACGAGGTCCAGGACGGGGCCCGGCCCTGGATCGCCTCCCTCGACGCCGGCGGCCGGGGGCTCGTGCAGACCTCCACCGGGCGGCTGCGCGGGCGCAAGCTGTTCGTGTGGGGCGCGGGCAGCGGCGGCCGCCGCTGGCAGGAGTGGCTGACCGAGCCGGGCACGGGCGGCTACGCGGAGATCCAGGCCGGGCTGGCGAGGACCCAGCTGGAGCACGTACGGCTGGAGGGCGGGGCGGAGTTCAGCTGGCTGGAGGCCTACGGGCCGCTGGCCGCGGAGCCCGCGGCGGTCCACGGGGCAGACTGGGCGCAAGCCCGCGGCGCGGCGCAGCGGGCGCTGGACCGCGCACTGCCCCGGGAGCGGGTGGACGCGGCCTACGAGGCGTGGCGCGGCCGCGCCGACAGTGAGCCGGGGGAGCGGTTGGCCACGGGCTCGGGGTGGGGGGCGCTGGAAGTGCTGTGCGGCGGTTTCAAGCTGCCGGGCACCCCCTTCGAGGAGTCCACGCTCGGGGAGCCGCAGGCGCCGTGGCTGGAGCTGTGGCGCACGGGGGTCTTCCCGGCCCCGCGCCGGGTGGCTCCGCCGGGGCCGAGCCTGGTCGCCGCGCACTGGCGGGACATGCTGGAGACGGCCCCGGCGGAACCGCTGACCGAGTACCACCTGGGCGTGGCGCAATGGCACGCCGGTGACGTGGCCCAGGCGGTACGCAGCTGGGAGCGCGGGCTGGCGCTGGCGCCGTCGCGGTGGCCGCTGCTGCGCTGCCTGGCGTTGGCGGACGAGCTGGCCGGCGATCCGGCGAGGGCGGCCGACGGGTACGCGGAGGCCTTCGACGACCTGGCCGGGGAGAGCCGGGGCGGTGAGCCGTGGACGGCCGCGGAGTCCGCGCTGGGTCAGGAGGCCATGGCGGCCCTGCTGGCCGCGGGGCGCCTGGCCGAGGCGCGGCGGGTCTGGGACCGGCTGCGGCCCGCCCTGCGCGAGCACGGCCGTTTCCGGCTCCTCGCCGCCGGACTGCTGGCGGCGGAGGGCCATGTGGCCGCGGCCCGGCGGGTCTTCGAGGACGGCTTCGAGGTTCCGGACCTCCGGGAGGGCGAGGAGATCCTGGGCGAGGTCTGGTCGTCGCTCACCGACCGTCCCCTCCCCGTGCGGTACGACTTCCGCATGAGGCCGCCGGTGCGGTAGGGGCGGGGCGCCGCCTCTGTGCGTGGGGCGCTGCCCGTCGAACCCCCGCGCCTCGAACGCCGACGAGGCCGGATGCGGCCGATGCCGCCTGCTCGGCGCGGGCCGGACCGCCCGTGGGGCGATGCGGCCGCCTCCCGGCGCCCCGCCCCGGACCCCCGGCTCCTGGGTGGCCCCCGCCCCGGCGGCCTCGGTCGCGCGGTGGCCCCGGTCGCCCGGTGGACCCGCCGGCGTTCGCGGCGCGGGGTCCGGGGCGGGCACCAGGAGGCGGAGCCGGGGCGGGCGCGCGGAGGCCGGTCTCCCGGGTGGCCCGGGTGGCCCCAGCCCCGGTGGTCCCGGCGGTGTTTGCGGCGCGGGGTCCGGGGCGGGCACCAGGAGGCGGAGCCGGGGCGGGCGCGCGGAGGCCGGTCTCCCGGGTGGCCCGGGTGGCCCCAGCCCCGGTGGT
>NZ_JBHJTK010000018.1:0-40311 GCF_042267665.1 Streptomyces sp. NPDC056224 | reverse complement strand
GGTCCCGACGGTGTTTGCGGCGCGGGGTCCGGGGCGGGCTGCAAGAGGCGGCACAGAGGCCGGTCTCGGTCGCCCGGGTGGCCCCAGCCCCGGTGGCCCCGGTTGCCCCGTCGGCGTTCGAGGGGCGGGGCTCCAGGGGGCGCCGGGCCGGGCTGCGGGCCCCGGTTTGGCCCTGCGGGCCCCGGTGGCGGCGGGCAGGGCCGGGGAGCCGGAGGTCAGGCCCGGCAGAGGACCTCGCCGTTCAGGACCGAGAACCAGGCGTCCGGGGAGGCTCCCCAGGCGCGCCAGGCACCGGCCGCCGCGGCCAGGTCCGCGGCGCTCGCGTGGCCGCCGCGGACGGCGATGTCCGCGTACGAGGAGGCCGTCGTGCGGTCCGCCCAGAGCGACGACCACCAGGCCGTCTCCTCCGGAGTGGCGAAGCACCAGGCCGTCGCCGAGGACGCCACGTCCGTGAAGCCCGCCTCCCGCGCCCAGGCCCGCAGTCGGCGGCCCGCGTCCGGTTCGCCGCCATTGGCGCGGGCGACCCGGCGGTACAGGTCCAGCCACCCGTCCAGACCCGGCGTGGCCGGGTACCAGGTCATCGCCGCGTAGTCGGCGTCCCGCGCGGCCACGATCCCGCCCGGCCGGCACACCCGCCGCATCTCGCGCAGGGCCCGGACCGGGTCGCCGACGTGCTGCAGCACCTGGTGGGCGTGGACCACGTCGAAGGAGCCGTCCGGGAAGTCCAGCGCGCGGACGTCCGCCGTGGCGAACTCCACCCCGCCCACGCCCCGCTCCGCCGCGTAGGCCCGGGCCTGCGCGACCACGTCCCCCGACGCGTCGACGGCGGTCACCCGGCCGCCCGGCGCCACCAGCTCCGCCAGGTCGGCGGTGATCGTGCCCGGGCCGCAACCCACGTCCAGCACGGACATCCCCGGCCGCAGTTCGCCGATCAGGTACGCGGCCGAGTTCCGGGCCGTGCGCCAGCGGTGCGAGCGCAGCACCGACTCGTGGTGGCCGTGCGTGTAGACGGCGGTCTCCTGGTGGGCGTTCATGGCCTGTCCCCTTCCTCGTCGAAGCGTTGTCCTCACCGTAGAGGATCAGTTCATGATGCGAGATCCACGTTTCTGCATATGGACACTCTCCTTGTGTGCCAAGGGGATCGGGCCCGGCGGTGGCAGGGTGATGCGGGGGCGAGGAGAGTGGGGGCCGAGGGGGCGGACCTCGTGCCACGGGACGGTGAGAGCCATGCCGGAAACGCTGCTGGAACGGCACGCCGAGGCGCTGCGGCTCTTCGGCGAGCGCCTGCGCGCGATCGGGGACGACCAGTGGGACGCGCCGACCCCGTGCACGGATTGGACCGTGCGGGACCTGGTCAACCACGTCACCGGGGAGCAGCTCTGGATCCCGCCGCTGGTAACCGAGGGCCGCACCGTCGAGGAGATGGGCGACGCGTTCTCCGGTGACGTGCTGGGCGATGACCCGGTCGCCGCCTGGGACCGGGCCGCGTCCGCCGCGCACGACGCCTTCGCCGAGCCCGGGGCGCTCGACCGGACCGTCAAGCTCTCCTACGGGCCCGCGCTCGGCTCCGCGTACTGCTCGGAGCTGACCGCCGACTGCGTCGTGCACACCTGGGACCTCTCCCGGGGCATCGGCGCCGACGACCGGCTGCCGGACGGCCTCGTCGAGTTCTCCATCAAGGAGGTCATGC
The DNA here is from genome assembly GCF_042267665.1 of Streptomyces sp. NPDC056224. Lineage (NCBI taxonomy): Bacteria > Bacillati > Actinomycetota > Actinomycetes > Kitasatosporales > Streptomycetaceae > Streptomyces > Streptomyces sp. NPDC056224. The sequence goes on along the minus strand of NZ_JBHJTK010000018.1, from coordinate 38,621 downwards.
CGTACGCCGACGGGCTCGCGGCGAGCGGGATGTACGCCGCTCCGCTGGAGGTCGCGGCGGGAGCGAACGCGCAGACCAGGCTGCTGGCGCTGCTGGGGAGGCGGGGCTGACCGCTCCGGCCGGCGCGGTCGGAGCAGGCGCATAGCGGGCATATGGCCGCAAATAATCGTATAAAGGTCAGGATTGGCGGAGCTGAGCGGGACGCGCGCGGAAGGCGGACACGGTGGAGGGGATGCAGCGCACGACGGCGGAAGGCCGTGGTCCGGTGCGGTACGGGCCTCCCGCGCCGCAGCCCGGCCTGCCCGTGCTGCCCGAACTCCTCTCCGTCCTCGCCGCCGCCGCCGGGCGCTCCGCCCCCGAGCCCGCCGGTGGCGGGGACGCCGTCCGCGAGGCCGCCTGCCGGCACTGGGGCAGGCGCGGGCTGCCGACCGCCCCGGAGAACGTGGCCGCGGGCCCGGGGGCCCCGGCACTGCTGCTCGCCCTGCTCGGCGCCTACGGGGGCGACGTGATGCTGCCCCGGCCCTGTCCCGCCTGGTGGACCCCACAGGTCCGGCTGCTGGGACGACGGGCCTATCACGTGCCGACCCCGGCCGAATGCGGCGGCATCCCGGACCCCTACGCCCTGCTGGAGACCGTACGCCGGGTGCGCGCCGAGGGCGGCGACCCGCGCGTGCTCCTGCTGTCGGTGGCCGACGACCCGACCGCGACCGTGCCGCCGCCCGAGATGCTGCGCGAGGCCTGCGAGGCCGCCGCATCCGCCGGGCTCTTCGTCGTCAGCGACGAGAGCTGGCGCGACACCGTCCACCGGCCGCACGACACCCTGGTCCTCAGCCCCGCGGAGATGCTCCCTGACCAGGCGGCCGTCCTCGTCGACCTGTCCGGGGCGCTGCTGCCCGCCGGCTGGCCCGCGGCCGTGGTCCGGTTCCCCGACACCCCCCGGGGGACCTGGCTGCGCGCCCGTACCCTCGACGTCCTCACCGCCACCGGCGCGCTGGTCGCCGGCCCCGTCGCCGGGGCCGCCGCGCACGCCCTCGACGAACCCGACGCGGTCGCCGGGCGGGCCCGTGCGGCCGCCGTCCTGCACGGAGCCGTCGCGGCCGCCGCGCACCGGGAGCTGCTGGCCGTCGGCGCGCTGGCCAGGCCCCCGCAGGCCGGCCGCCACCTCTACGCCGACCTGACCCCGCTGCGCGCCGGACTCGCCCGGCACGGGGTCGGCGACGCCATGGAGCTGGAGGACTGGCTCGGCGGCCGGCTCGGCGCGCCCACCCCGGGCGGGCAGCGGTTCGCGGACGAACCGGTCGCCCTGCGGGTGAGGCTGTCGACCGGGCCGCTGCTGGGCGTCACCCCGCAGGAGCGGCTCGCTGCGCTCACCGCCGGCGACCCGCTCGCGCTCCCGCACGTACAGCGCTCCCTGGACCTGCTCGGATCAGTCCTGGCCGGGCTCGTCTGATGTCCGAGCCGGTGAACGGAGACTCCCTGATGAGCGACGGGACGGACGCCCCCGCCCCCGCATCCACGGACGCCCCCGCATCCACGGGCGCGGGCACGGGCGCGGTACGGCAGGCCGCCGCCGCGCCGCGGCCGGTCGCGCCGCCGCTCCCCGGTGCCCCGCGCCCACTCGGCGAACACCGCCGCTGGCCCCGCTCCTTCGCCGACCGGCTCACCACCCCGCTCCCCGGTGTCCGCGCGTTCGCCCGGCTCGCCCGCGAGGGCGCCTTCCGGCCCGGCCCGGAAGGGCTGCGCGGCATCCCCGACCTGCCGTACGAGCCGGCCCCGCTGCCCGCGGTGGAGCCCGGCACGGTCTGCGTCACCTGGGCCGGACACGCCAGCTGGGTGCTGCGCACCGGCGGCCTGACCGTGCTCACCGACCCGGTCTGGTCCCGGCGGATCCTCGGCACCCCGTCACGGATGACACCCGTCGGGGTGCGCTGGGAAGACCTGCCGCCGGTGGATGCGGTGGTCATCAGCCACAACCACTACGACCACCTGGACGCGCCCACCCTCAAGCGGCTGCCGCGCCGGACCGCCCTCTTCGTCCCGGCGGGGCTGGCCGGCTGGTTCCGCCGCCGCGGCTTCACCCGGGTCACCGAGCTCGACTGGTGGGAGTCGGCCGAACTGCACGGCGTGCGCTTCGAGTTCGTACCGGCCCACCACTGGTCGAAGCGCTCGCTGATCGACACCTGCCGGTCCCTGTGGGGCGGCTGGATCGTGACCGACACCCTGAACCCCTCACCGAAGAAGCTTTACTTCGCGGGCGACACCGGCTACGGCCACTGGTTCGCGGAGATCGGCCGCCGCCACCCCGGCATCGACCTCGCGCTCCTGCCCATCGGCGCCTACGCCCCGCGCTGGTGGCTGGGCGACGTCCACGCCGACCCGGAGGAGGCCGTCCGGGCCTGCCTCGACCTGGGTGCCCGGCGGATGGCCCCCATGCACTGGGCCACCTTCGTCCTGTCCGCCGAGCCGGTCATGGAACCCCTGCACCGGGCCCGGGCCGCGTGGGCCCGCACCGGCCTGCCCCGCGACCACCTCTGGGACCTCCCGATCGGCGCCTCCCGCATGCTCGGAAGGCCGGCCCGGCCGCCGGTCAGGCCCGTCCGATGAGCTGGACCGCGGAGCCCGAACCGCACCCCGGGTCCGGCCTTCTACCGGGCCTGTCCCCGCAGTCGGCGCCACCCCGGCGGGCCCGCGCTGATCAGCAGGGTCAGGGCCACCACCAGGGCCACGCCCTTCCAGGGCTCCGAGAAGAGGGAGCCGCCCAGGATGCCGATCAGGCCGTACGCCGCCGCCCAGGCGAGGCAGGCCAGGGCGTCCGCGCGCGCGAAGCGGCGCAGGGGCAGCCGGGCCAGCAGGCAGGCCATCATCACCGGGATCCGCCCCGCCGGAAGCAGCCGGGACACCACCAGAACCAGCACCCCGTGCTCGTCCAGCCCCGTCCGCGCCTGCTCCAGCCGCTCGGGCGTGGCGCGGCCGCGCAGCGCCTCCAGCCAGCGCGAGCCGCTCCGTGACCGCACGCCGCGCTGCCCGAGCCAGTACAGGGTGACGTCGCCGGTGAACGCCGCCAGTGCCGACACCGCGAACACCAGCAACACCCCGTACGGCAGCGAGTCGTGATGGAACGCCACCACCGCCGCCGAGCTCACCAGCGCCCCCGTCGGGATCACCGGCACCAGCGCGCCGAGCGCCACCAGCACGAACAACGCCGGGTAGCCCACTGCCTGCTGGGTGGTCTCCGGCGGCACCTGTCCGCCCGCCGCCGCGATGTCGCACCAGGTCACGGCAGCCGCACCCGCTCCCCGTGGGCGGGCACCCGTACGGTCACCTTCGGCGCGAGCCGCCCCGCGCGGCGCTCGAACTCCTCGCCCGGCGCGTGGAACTCGTGCGGCCGTACCGAGTCCATCCCGATCGGCCAGTACGTCCCGTAGTGCACCGGAACCGCCGCCGCCGGAGCCAGCTCGGCCACTGCCCGCGCCGCCCGCCCCGCGTCCAGGTGCCCCGGCCCCAGGTACGGTCCCCAGCCGCCCACCGGCAGCAGGGCCACGTCCACCGGACCGACCTCCCGGGCCATCGTGTCGAACAGCCCGGTGTCCCCGGCGAAATAGGTCCGGGCCGCGCCCTCGACCACGTACCCGAGGGCCGGCGCGAGCTGCGGCCCGAACGGCAGCCGCCGCCCGTCGTGCAGGGCGCTGACCGCCCGCACCCGTACGCCGCCCCGCACCTGAACCTCGTCGCCCGGCGACACCTCCGTCACCGCCAGCCCCCGCAGTCCGGCGATCCGCGCCAGCCCCGGCACCGCCCGGCGCGCACCGCGCGGCACCAGCAGCCGGGTGCCGGGCGCCAGCCGCTGCAACGAGGGCAGGTGCAGGTGGTCGGCGTGCAGGTGCGACACCAGCACCACGTCGGCCCGCGCCGCCTCGGGCGGGGGCACCGGCCCGCGCCGCCGCCGCAGATGGGCGAGGCGCCGGGCGAACAGCGGATCCGTCAGCAGCCGGACCCCGGAGTCCTCGACCGTGCACGTCGCATGCCCCCACCAGGTGATGTCCACCGGCATCCGGCCCTCCCTCCGCCGCCCGTCCCGTCCCGTCCCGTCCCGTCCCGTCCCGTCACCGAGCCTAGAGGCTGCCCCCTGGATCCGCCCGGAACCGGAACACCGCAGCCCCCTCCTCCCCGGCCGCCGATCGGAGTAGGGTCGGGCGGCATGGAAGAGCTGCGCGTGGCCGCGATCGCCAGCCTGGCCCCGCTCGAAGACCTCGACGCCGACCCCTTCGCCGTGGACACCCGGAGCCAGCACGCCGTGTGCGCCCGCTGGGCCGCCGACCACGGGTACGTCGTGACCAGGCAACTGCTCGTCTACGGGCTGCGCGCCGACCACTGCGGGCTCTGGTCCGACATCGACGCCGGGAAGGTCGACCTCTTCGTCGCCGCCAACCACCGCGTGCTGGCCCGCGCGCTGCGCTCCGTCGAGGAGTTCAGCGCGGAGTGCCGGCGGCGCGGGGTGCGCCTGGAGACCGCCGGGCACCGAGAACCGCCGTACACCTCCGCGATGAAGGCCGAGGTGCACCGCCGTCTGTCCATGCCGACCGCCGGCTACGACGGCACCTGAGCGGCGGCCCCCGCGACCCGGTGCGCCGTCCATGCCGCCCTGCCCCGTGAGCCGGGCTGTGCGAGCCTGGAAGGCGGGACGGGGCGCGCGGAAGGTGGAGCGTGGTGCGAGGACGGTGGCGGACCGCGGGCGGCGCCCTGGTGCGGGTGATCCTCGTCTGGGCGGTGTCCACGCTGACGATGCTCGCGCTGGCCGGGATCCTGCCGGACTTCCGGCTCCGGTCCGGCGACGACGACAGCATCACGCAGATCGGACTGACCGCGGCCTGGGGCGCCGGGGCCTTCGGCCTGCTGAGCGCGCTCGTCTGGCCCGTGCTGGTACGGGCCCTGCTGCTGGTGCCCGCCCTGGTGCTCGGGCTGCTCGTCTTCTTCCTCAACGGCTCGCTGCTGCTCATAGCCCTCAGCCTGGTCCCCGCCGGGCGGGGCGAAGTGGCCCCCGAGACGGCGGTGGTCGTGGCCGCCGTGATGTCCGCCGTGGCCTCGGCGACCTCGACCGCGCTCGCGGTGCGCGACGACGAGGCGTACCGGCGGCGGCTCTACCGCCTCGCCGACCGGCGCCGGCGCAGACTGGGGGCACGTCCCGGCGGTGGCCGGGGGAGCGGGGCGGGCGCGCCCGGAGCCGGCCGGTCCACGCCCGGGCTGGTCTTCCTCCAGCTCGACGGGGTCGGGTACGAGGTGCTGCGCCGGGCCGCGAACAGCGGCCTGATGCCGACCGTCGCCGCCTGGCTCGACGGCAGCCACCGCATCGCGTCCTGGCGCACCGACTGGTCGAGCCAGACCGGCGCCAGCCAGCTCGGCATCCTGCACGGCTCCAACTTCGACGTGCCCGCGTTCCGCTGGTACGAGAAGGACACCGGCGAGGTGGTGGTCTGCAACCGGCCCACCAGCGCCGCCGAGCTCCAGCGGCGGGCGGTGGCGCGGACCGCGGACGGCGGGCTGCTCACCCTCGACGGGGCCAGCCGGGGCAACCTGTTCAGCGGCGGCGCGGACCAACTGGCGCTCGTGCTCTCGGTCTCCGCCCGCCGCGGCCGGGCGAACCGCTCCCGCGCCGGATACTTCGCGTACTTCTCCGATCCGGCCAACGCCGTCCGCACGGCCCTGTCCTTCGTCGCCGAGGCGGCCCGGGAGGTCGGCCAGTCGCTGCGCGCGCGGATCCGCGGGGACCGGCCGCGCGTGGCGCGCGGCGGGCTGTGCCCGCTGATCCGGGCCTTCGCGACCGTGGTCGAACGGGACGTGGTCGTGGCGGCGGTGATCGGTGACATGCTCGCCGGGCGCGCGGCGGTCTACGCCGACCTCGTCGCCTACGACGAGGTCGCGCACCACTCCGGCCCGCACGGCCGCGACACCGACCGGGTGCTGCAGCGCCTGGACCGGAGCCTCGCACTGCTCGCCCGGGTCGCCGAGCACACGCCCCGCGCGTACCGGATCGTGCTGCTTTCCGACCACGGCCAGAGCCCGGGGGAGACCTTCCTCAGCCGGTACGGGCTGACCCTCGAGGACCTGGTCCGGGCGGGCTGCGGGCTGCCGGTCCCGCGCCGGGCGGGCCGCACCCGCAGCGGCGCCGAGGCGCGGGCGGCCGTCCTGGCGGCCCTGCGCCGGCCGGTGGAGGAGGACGCGGAGGTCACCCCGGGGCCGGGGCCCGACCCGGTGGTGCTCGCCTCGGGCAACCTCGGGCTGATCTCCTTCCCGGACGTCCCGGGCCGGGCCTCGCGCGAACGCGTCGAGCGCGCGCACCCCGCCCTGCTGCCCACCCTGGCGAACCATCCCGGCGTGGGCTTCCTGCTGGTGGACGGCGTGGTGCTGGGCCGGGGCGGGGCGCAGGCGCGCCTCGACGTGCCGGGGGAGGCGGAGGAGCTGCTGGCTCCCTTCGGCCCCGGGGCGGCCGAGGCCGTCCGCCGGACCGACACCTTCCCGCACGTGGCCGACGTGATGGTGAATTCGGCGTACGACCCCGAGACGGGCGCGGTGCACGCCTTCGAGGAGCAGATCGGCTCGCACGGCGGCCTGGGCGGGGAGCAGGGGCACGCGTTCCTGATGTGGCCGACGGAGCTGTCGGATCCGGGCGGTGAGCTGGTGGGCGCCGAGTCGGTGCACGGCGTATTCCGCCGCTGGCTGCGGGAGGCGGACGGGCCGCAGCTGCCGGTGGTCCCGCCGGTCGCCGTGCCGGTCGTTCCTCCGGTCGCTCCGCCGGTCGGCCTGCCGGTGGAGGATTCCCGGCCAGAGGGCACCACCGGCGGAATCCTTCCTTCCACAGCTGCGCCCACGCAGGACGAAACCCGCTGATTTGGTACCGCCTGCGCGGTGGTCAACCATGTGTTGACCTTGCCCACCATGTGAGACACCCCGAGGCGCACCACCGTGACCAGCACCGCAGTACCGCCGGCCGAGGCCGCAGCCGTCCCCGAGCCCCCCGTGCCCGACCGGGAGGGCGCCCGGCGGTTCGGCCTCCCCGTCGCCACCTGCCTGGTCATGGGCAACATCATCGGCGGCGGGATCTTCCTGCTGCCCGCCTCGGTGGCCCCCTTCGGCACGATCAGCCTCGTCGCTTTCGCGGTGCTCACCCTCGGCGCGGTCGCCCTCGCCCTCGTCTTCGGCCGCCTCGCCCGGCGGCACCCGCAGACCGGCGGCCCGTACGTCTACGCCCGCGCCGCGTTCGGCGACTTCGCCGGGTTCCTCGCCGCCTGGAGCTACTGGATCACCACCTGGGTCTCCAACGCGGCCCTCGCGGTCGCGGCCGTCGGCTACCTCTGCGTGCTCTTCCCGGCCGTCGGCGCGCACCAGTGGTCCATGTGCCTGGCCGCCCTCGCCGTGCAGTGGCTGCCGGCGCTCGCCAACCTGGCCGGCACGCGGTACGTCGGCGCCGTCCAACTCGTCTCCACCGTGCTGAAGTTCGCCCCGCTGCTGCTCGTCTCCGTGGGCGGCCTCCTGTTCTTCGACCCGGCCAACCTCGGCCCGTTCCGGGCCACCGACCAGAGCGCTGTCGGCGCCGTCTCCGCCTCCGCGGCGATCCTGCTCTTCAGCTACCTGGGCGTCGAATCCGCCGCGGTCAGCGCCGGCGAGGTCCGCGACCCGGCGCGCAACGTCGGGCGGGCCACCATCCTGGGCACCGTCGGCGCGGCCACCGTCTACCTGCTGGGCACCCTCGCCGTCTTCGGCCTGGTCCCCCACGACAGCCTGGTCTCCTCCCAGGCCCCCTTCTCGGACGCCGTCAACGCCATGTTTTCCGCGGACGCGGGGGCCGGCGGCACCTGGGGCGGCACCGTCGTCGCCTGCGCCGCGGTGATCTCGATGGCGGGCGCGCTCAACGGCTGGACCCTGCTCAGCGCGCAGACCCCGTACGCCGCCGCCAAGGACGGCCTCTTCCCGAAGGTCTTCGAGACGAAGAAGCGCGGCGTCCCGGTGGTCGGCGTGGTCGTCACGGCCGTCCTCGCCTCGGCGCTGACCGTCTACAACTACACAGCCGGCTCGAAGGGCGTCTTCGAGGTCCTGGTCCTGGTCACCACCTTCACCGCGACCGTCCCCTACCTGCTCTCCACCGCCGCGCAGCTCTGCTTCCTGCTCTCGGGCCGGTCCGAGCGCGTCCACCGGGGCCGCCTGGTCCGGGACGCCGCGCTCGCCTGCCTGGCCTTCGGCTTCTCGATGTGGCTGGTGGCCGGCTCCGGCTACGCCGCCGTCTACCAGGGCGTGATGTTCCTGTTCGCGGGCGTCCTGGTCTACGCGGTGATGTCCGCCCGGAGGACGCGCGCGGCCGTTTCCCCCGCGCGGTAATTTGGAGGGAGAGGACAGCCAGGGGGGCTCTAAGGGGTCGCCATGTCCGCGATCAGCAAGACCATCGACATCGACCGCAGCCCTGAGGACGTCTACTCGTACGTGACGGACCCGACGCACCTGCCGGAGTGGCAGGACAGCGCGGTGTCCGCCGTACCGATGGGCGACCTCCCCGTCCACGTCGGCTCGAAGGTCCTCGTCACCCGGCAGATCGGCAGGCGCAGGATCCCCACGACGATGGAGTTCACGGAACTCGACCCGCCGAGGAGCTGGCACGTCCACGGGGTCGACGGGCCGGTCCGGCCGGACGTACGGGGCCGCATCGAACCCCTCGACGGCGGGACCCGTTCACGCGTCACCGTGTCCGTCGACTTCGAGGGCCACGGCATGGGCCGAGCCCTGGTTCCCCTGGTGGTCAAGCCAATGGTCCGCAAGGAGATGCCCCGGGGCGAGGAGAAGCTCAAGCACCTGCTGGAGCACTCCGCGACCTGACCCCCAGCGGTGCCCCGGCGCCGGTGGTCACGGACGGAAATGCGACACCCTGCGGATCCGGGCGCGAGCGCGCCTGTCCGGATCCGCAGGGTGCCTTCCTGCCGTTCACACCCGAGGGGCCCGCCTTCCGGCCGGCCCCGGACCCGCGGGCTTAGTCGAGGTAGTCGCGCAGCACCTGCGAGCGCGACGGGTGGCGCAGCTTCGACATCGTCTTGGACTCGATCTGGCGGATGCGCTCACGGGTGACCCCGTAGACGCGGCCGATCTCGTCCAGCGTCTTCGGCTGGCCGTCGTTGAGGCCGTAGCGCATGGAGACCACGCCCGCCTCGCGCTCCGAGAGCGTGCCCAGGATGGACTGGAGCTGCTCCTGGAGGAAGGTGAAGGAGACCGCGTCGGCCGGCACGACCGCCTCGGAGTCCTCGATGAGGTCACCGAACTCGCTGTCGCCCTCCTCACCCAGCGGGGTGTGCAGGGAGATCGGCTCGCGGCCGTACTTCTGGACCTCGATGACCTTCTCGGGGGTCATGTCGAGTTCCTTGCCCAGCTCCTCCGGGGTGGGCTCGCGGCCCAGGTCCTGGAGCATCTGGCGCTGCACGCGGGCGAGCTTGTTGATGATCTCGACCATGTGCACGGGGATGCGGATGGTGCGCGACTGGTCGGCCATGGCGCGGGTGATCGCCTGCCGGATCCACCACGTCGCGTACGTGGAGAACTTGAAGCCCTTGGTGTAGTCGAACTTCTCGACGGCGCGGATCAGGCCGACGTTGCCCTCCTGGATCAGGTCCAGGAAGAGCATGCCGCGGCCCGTGTAGCGCTTGGCGAGGGAGACCACGAGGCGGAGGTTGGCCTCCAACAGGTGGTTCTTCGCGCGGCGGCCGTCCTCGACCAGGATCTCCAGCTCGCGCTTGAAGGCGGGCTTGTGGTCCTCCTCCTCTTCGAGCTTGTACTCGGAGAACAGGCCCGCCTCGATGCGCTTGGCGAGCTCGACCTCCTGCTCGGCGTTGAGGAGCGGCACCTTGCCGATGAGCTTGAGGTAGTCCTTGACGGGGTCGGCGGTGGCGCCGGCCACCATGACCGTCTGCGCCGGAGCGTCGTCCTCGTCGTCGTCGGACAGGACGAAGCCCTGGGTGCCGCCGGTCTTGGGGGCCTCTTCCTCGGCCTCGTCGGCCAGGTCCTCGGCCGCCCAGTCCTCGCCCTCCACCACGGGGGTCTCGCCCTCGTCGGCGTCCTTGGCGCTGGTCTTCTTCGCCGCCGTCTTCTTGGTGGCGGTCTTCTTCGCGGCGGTCGCGGTCTTCTTGACCGTCCGCTTCTTCGGCTCGGCAGCGGCCCCGGCCGTCGCCTCGTCCTCGGTGGCGGACGCCGACGGAGCGGATATCGCCGCGGCGGTGGCCGTGGCCGCGCTGGCGGCCGTGCCGGCGGCGGTGGTCTTCCGCGCGCCGATGGGGCGCGGCGGCGTGGCCGCCTTCTTGGCCACGGTGCGGGCCGGGGCGGCGGCTGCCTTGCGGGGCTTCTTGGCGGCAGCCTTCGTGGCGGGGGCCGCGCTGACGTGGAGGGCGACACCCTCCTCGTCCAGGACCTGGTTCAGGCTGCGCAGGACCCGCTTCCACTGGTCCACCGGGATGCGGCCGGCCTCGAAGGCCTGGCGCACGTCGTCACCGTTGATGTGACCCTGCTCGCGGCCGCGCTCGACGAGCGCGACGAGGGCCTCCGATTCGGCGATCTCCGGAGGGAACGTACGGGACGGGCTGAGCGACACAAGGAGCCTCTCGTTGCGAACAGATAAGGGGTGGGCGGGACATCATCGCGCGAACTCGGGAAACAGACCGAAGGGGGTCTGTATTCCGGGGCCGCGCGAGGACACCTGTCGGTTCATCGCACGCCCGAGTCGATTCGTTACGCGCTGAATTGAGTGACCTGCGCCACGCTGTGGCCGCGCAACCGATCCGGCGTGGATCCGTCCGCCCTCTCCGTCACCCCGTTTTGCGGGCTTCGATGAGGAAGCGGGCGGTGTGCGCGACGAACGGGCCCTCGCGCTGGATCTGTTCGTGCAGCTCCCGCAACCGGTCCCGGTACTGCCCGACCGTGAAGCCGGGCACCATCCAGATCACCTTCCGGAGAAAGTAGATCACGGCTCCGATGTCGTGGAATTCCGTGCGCAGCCGCTCGGACCGCAGATCGACGACTTCGAGGCCGGCCCGGGTGGCGTTTGTCACGGCGTCGTCGGGATGCCGGCCGCGCCGGACCTCCTCCGGCTGGGGCCCGAGGAAGTACTCGACCAGCTCGAAGACGCTCGCCGGACCGACCTGCTGGGACAGGTACGTGCCCCCCGGCCGCAGGACCCGTGTGATCTCGTCCCACCAGATCGTCACCGGGTGCCGGCTGGTGACCAGCTCGAAGGCCTCGTCGCCGAAGGGAAGGGGCGGCTCGTCGGCGTCGGCGACCACCACCGCGCCGAGCGGGTGCAGCAGCCGGGTCGCCTTCGCGATGTTGGGCGGCCAGGACTCGGTGGCCACCGTCAGCGGGGGCAGGGGGCCGGATCCGGCGAGGACCTCTCCGCCGCCGGTCTGGACGTCGAGGGCGGACCGGACGCGGGCCAGGCGCCCTCTCAGCAGCCGCTGGTAGCCCCAGGAGGGGCGCTGCTCGGTGGCACGGCCGTCGAGCCAGGAGAAGTCCCAGCCGTCCACGGAGACGGATTCGGCTTCGGCGACGAGATCGTCGAAAGTACGCGTCATGTCTGGATCGTCCCAGGTCGGGCCCCGGCTAACCACCGGATATGTCGACTACAGTGGACGGCGGGCCGTGACTGGCGTTCGGGTGGATCACCACCGGGGAGCGGCCCGGCGTACGTCCGTACGCCGACTGCCGCGCGCCTGGGCGAACCGCGATCCGCAGCGACGTTCAGGAGACCCCGTGACGACCGCCCAGACTGCCACTGCCACTGCCCAGCTGATGAACGGCACGGCCCTCGCCCGCCGCATCTCGGAGCAGACCGCCGCCTACGCGGCGAAGATCACCGAGCGCACCGGTACCGCGCCCTGTCTCGCGACCGTGCTGGTCGGTGAGGACCCCGCCTCCGTCACCTACGTACGCATGAAGCAGAACCGCTGCGCCAAGGCCGGCATCACCTCCCGCCACGTGGAGCTGCCGGCGCAGACCACCACCGAGGAGCTGGTGGCCACCCTCACCGCGCTCTCCGAGGACCCCGCGATCAGCGGCATCCTGCTCCAGCACCCCGTCCCGCACCACATCGACGAGCGCGCCGCCTTCGAGGCCATCGCGCCCGGCAAGGACGTCGACGGCGTCACCATGCACTCCTTCGCCGCCATGGGCTTCGGGCTGCCGGGCTTCGTCTCCTGCACCCCCGGCGGCATCATGCGTCTCCTCGCCGCCTACGACGTGGACCTCACCGGGAAGCACGCCGTGGTCGTCGGCCGCAGCGCGATCCTGGGCAAGCCGGCCGGGATGCTGCTGCTGGAGCAGAACGCCACCGTCACCTACTGCCACTCCCGCACCCAGGACCTTCCCTCGATCGTGCGCCAGGCGGACGTGCTGGTCGCCGCCGTCGGCAAGGCCGAATTCATCCGGGGCGAGGACATCAAGCCGGGCGCCGTGGTCCTGGACGCCGGGTACAACGAGGGCAACGTCGGCGACGTCCACTTCGAGTCGGCCGCCGCCCGCGCCTCCCTGATCACCCCGGTACCGGGCGGGGTCGGCCCGATGACCATCGCCGTCCTGCTGGAGCAGACCGTCCAGGCCGCCGCCGCGCAGGCCGGGCTGGACCTCGCGGAACTCTGAGCCGCGGCCTAAGCCGGGGAGCGGGTCCCGTCCGCGGCGGCCCCGCGGGCCGCGGCGACGATGGGGGAGGTGCGGAACTCCCGGGCCAGTGCGCCCAGCGGGCTGCCGCCCAGCCGGTACGGGGACGGGTGTCCGCCCGCCGTACCGGCGGACCCGGGCCGGCAGGCGGCGGCGATCACGGCCGCGTCCGCCACCACGGCGGCCCGGGTCTCGGTCATGCCCTGCCCGCGCGCCGCCTCGTACGCCCTGCCGCGCACGGCGGGGTCGAACCGGGAGGCGAGCGCCAGGATGCCGTCGTCGATGACGGACTCGCGGTGGATGAGGCGGATCCCGACCGGCGACCACCAGGCCAGCGGCACGGGCCGTACCCGGGCGGCCGCGGCCGGGCGCAGTGCCTTCCACAGGGGGTACAGCCGCAGGTACTGGCTGACGTCCCGCCAGGCTGCCGACCCGCCGACCAGCGGGACGAGGAACCCCGCACCGATCATCAGGGCCGCCCCGGAGGCCAGCGACAGCGCCACGTCCGCCGGGACCACCCAGTCCCGGCCGGCCCAGCGGGCCGCCACCGAGGCCCACTTCGCCCCGAGGTAGGCGAGGTCCAGCAGCCCGCCGGACACGATCAGCGCCAGCCCGGTGCGCAGCGGACGTAGCGAACGGTCCGCGCGCCACAGCCACTTCCCGCACAATGCGGTCAGCGCCGAGGTCCCGACGGTGTGGGCCAGCAGGAAGCAGACGATCATCTCGCGGATCCACGGCGTCGTGGCGTAGTACGTGTCCAGGTCCCGGACCCGTTCCACCGGCGCGTCGCCGATCACGAACAGCACGACGATCGCCACGGTCAACGCGCCGTACACGGCCACGGTCAGCCGGGTGGCCCGCCGCACGGCCGCGGGCGGGCCGCCGCCCCACTGCAGGACCAGCACCACGCACGTCCCCGAGAAGACGGTGATCAGACCGAACACGAGCGGTGCGGAGAAGTTGACCACGCCGGTGAGCCGGTTGACCGCGCTGACCGTCGGCGGCGACGCCAGGAACGTGAGGGGACAGCCCACGACGAGCAGCGCGCACGCCGCCCGGTCCAGGGGCCGGCCCCGGTCCCGGCGCAGCGTCGGAACCTTGATCAGCAGCGCCAGGAACATCACGGATCCCGGCAGGTAGAGCAGGGGTCCGCCGCTCACCGGGCCTGTCCGACGGGGTCGGCCGGCCCGACCGGGTCCGTGCCGACCGGGTCCGTGCCGACCGGGGCCGCCGGGTCCGTACGGGCCGCCGGGGCCGGGTCGGCCGGACGCACCGGGCCGGCCGGGCCAAGCCCGGCGACGGCCCGCTCGGCGTCGGTGAGCGGCGGTGCCGTCAGGGCGCCCCGGCCCGAGGCGCGCAGCACGTGCCAGATCACCGACGGGCGGAGCCAGTGGGTGGGCGCGCCGCTCATGGTGAGCACCTTGAACAGGGCGGCGGTGAGCGCCTCGTCCGTGGTGGCGCCCGTCATCAGCCGGTTCACGTACGCGTTCAGCGCGCCGGTGCCGGCGCGCGGCTTCATCCCGGTGGCCCCCGGGTACAGGATGTCCTGCGAGGTGGCGAGCTCCCAGGCGGTGCTCACCAGGGGCGCGATCGCGCGCTGTGCCTCGCGGCCGAAGTTGGGGTGGGCGAGCCCCTTCTGCCGGAGCAGGGCGCGTACGGCCAGCAGTCCCTGGGCGGCGACCGTCATGCCCTGCCCGTACAGCGGGTTGAAGGTGGCGACCGAGTCGCCGACGGCGATGAAGCCGTCGGGCAGGGCGGCCTTCTCGAAGTAGATCCTGCGGTTGGCGGTGCCCTGGGTGACGGCCACGTCCGTCAGGGGCTTCCTCCCTTCGAGGAGCTCGCCGACGATCGGGTCCCTGATGCCCTTGGCGAACGGGATGAACCGGTCCGGGTCGCCGGTCGGCTGCCCGCCGCGGGTCCCGGAGAGGGTGGCCTGCCACTGGCCGTTCTCGATGGGCACGATCGTGGCCGTCTGACCGGGGACGGGCACTCGGGGGTCGGACTGCACGTTGACGATGGGGAAGCCCGCCTCGTGGGCTCCCGCCGGGGCTTCGAAGATCCTTGTCGCGTAGACGAGGCCGGAGTCGACCTCGGCCTGCCGTATGCCGGTGACGCCCAGTGCCTGGAGCCAGGTCCGGGCGCGCGAGCCGCGACCGCTCGCGTCGACCACGAGGTCGGCGGTCAGCAGCCGGCCCTCTTCCTCCGGGGTGTCGACCAGGACGCCGGTGACCCGGGCCGCCGTGCCCTCCAGGGCCCGGACCCGGCTCCGCTGGAGGGTGGAGACCCCTTTCAGACCGGTCACCCGGGCGCGGATCACCGAGTCGAGGAGGTCGCGGCTGCACGAGATGTTGAACTGCTTCTCCCCGACGCGCGGGAGCCAGCCCTGGGCGGTCTTGGTGACCAGGTCGGTGGGCAGACTGCGGCGGATGGCGCCCGCGGCAGTCCAGTCGTCGGTGATGCCGGGCAGGATCCGCTCGATGGCACGTGCGCCGCCCGACCACAGGAGGTGGGTGTGCCTGGCCTGCGGCAGTCCGCGCCGCGGCGCCGGGCCCTCGGGCAGCGGGTCCGCGTCGATGACCGTGACCGTCGCGTGCTCGGCGAGGACGGCGGCCGCGAGCAGGCCGGACAGGCTGCCGCCGATGACGACGGCGTGGCGGGGCGGAGAAGTCTGGGTCATCGTGTCGTGCTCTCTGTCGGGGCCGTGCCGAGGGCATCGGCGCAAGGGGTGCGGGGCTGGGGCTGGGCGCGGGTCACCTGAGTGACGCGGGGCGCCCCCAGCCGAGCGAGGTCTTGATGCGCTCGATCGCCTCGGGGAACCGCTCTTCCCGGGGTGGTGGCAGGTACGGCTTGAGGAGCTTGCCGAGGTGCAGGCCGAAGATCTCGGCACGGATCTCCGCCGGATCCTCGTGATCGGCCCGTGCGGCGGCCTGACGGATCACGGTGCTCAGCCCGGTGCCGGAGCGGAGCAGCCCGGCGAGGTCGCCGTGGCCTGCGGTGAGCCGCGCGGCCACCGCCATGCCCGGCCCGTGGCTGTCGCAGGTGCCCTCGTCCACGTGCCACAGCTCGTGGCAGGCGATGACGAGCTGGTGCCCGGGACGGGTCCGCTCCTCGATGACGAGCAGGTCGCGGTCGTCCAACTCCAGCCACAGCCCGCTGGCCGTGTCGGGCGGGAAGGGGGCGAAGCGGAAGTCGACCTTCCGCCCGCCGCCGCGGCGGCGGGCGTAGGCGGCGCACAGAGCTCCGATGATCCCGGTGGCCTCGGCCGGGGCGGAAAGGCGCGCGTCCGCGAGCAGCTCGCCGGCGAGCCCGCGCATCGCCCGTGTGATCCTCATACGGCTCCCCGCCCGGCGGTGTGGCCCCCGGCTGCCGGTTCCCCGCTGTCGCGGTCGGCCCCCGCGGCCCCCGGACGGCCGAGCTGCCCTTCCCGGGCGAGCAGGTCGTCCAGGTGGTCGGCGAGCGACTTCCAGCCCCGCGGGGAGAGCCGGCCCGCCCGCGCGACGATGTTCCGTACGTCGTGCGCCCGCATCACGGCCAGCATGGGGTTCTCCTGCTGCTGCCCCGCCGGCTCCAGTTCGCGCTCGACCGCCGCGAGGGCGGTGGCGAGCGCCTCGGTGTCGTCGGCCAGCAGGAAGCCGCCCTCGACCCCGTAGAAGCGCTGGATGCCGGCGGCCGCGGCGAGGTTCGGCAGGCCCTCGCCCTGCGCGAGGCGGGTCAGTGACTGGCCCGACGCGTCGAAGGACTTGGCGATGGCGGAGAGGGAGTGGGGCTGCCCGTCCTCCCGCAGCCGGGTGCGGCGCAGGTGCTCGAACCGCTGGTGCACCTGCTCCTTGAGGGGAAGCCGGGGCGGCCTGCCGTCGAGGGTGAGCCGGATGGCCTGGGTGGTCATGCCGGTGAGGTGGGAGAGGTGCTCCAGGTCGCCCGGGCCGTCGGAGGTGAGGGCGAGGGCCCGCTCCACCGCGCTCTTGCTGTCGGCCAGCAGGAAGCCGGCGTGGACGCCGAAGAAGCGCTGCACACCGGCCGCGTGGCCGAGCCGGGGAAGCCCGGTGCCCGCGTTGAGGGGGCCCAGGGAGGCGCCGGGCGCGTCGAAGTCGGCGGCGATGGCGGCGAGCGACCACTCCCGGCCGTGCTTGTCGCGGCGGGTGGAGCGCAGTCGCAGGAAGCGGCGGTGGACGCGCTGTTCGAGGGGTTCCTCGGCGGCCGTGCCCGCAACCACCGAGGGAATGCGGGCCGGTTCGACGCCGGACAGATGACTCAGTCGCCGGGTGGCCAGTATCTGGGCGGGGTCCTGCCCGCGCCGCTCCGACAGCTCCTCCACGCGCCTCCAGAGCGCGGCGAGATCGGGTCGGGGAGCGGCTCGCACCGGCTGATTCTCCGT
Organism: Streptomyces sp. NPDC056224; assembly: GCF_042267665.1. Lineage (NCBI taxonomy): Bacteria > Bacillati > Actinomycetota > Actinomycetes > Kitasatosporales > Streptomycetaceae > Streptomyces > Streptomyces sp. NPDC056224. The sequence continues at coordinate 21,571 of NZ_JBHJTK010000018.1, read as the reverse complement.
AAGTCGACAAGACGTTCGAGTGGGCGGGGCTGGGTGAAGCCTATCCGGCAGCCCCCTGCCGAACCAGGGGAAACCCAACGTTTCCTGTCGTACGGCTCAAAGAAGGTGGGCATGACGTCCGAGGTAATCGACCCCCCGAAAAGGGCCCGGCACAGTGGGGTCATCGGGTTCCGGAGCCGCGCACTCGGCGCCGGAACCCGTCTCCCACCAGGCCGTTCGACCTCGACGGAGGCTGATCCCCCATGTCCGCGACCCTGCCCGGCGGCATCACCCGGACCACCGCGCCGCAGACCGCGCTGCGCCGCTTCCTCGCCCTCGACTCCGTGGTCACCACAGGCAACGGGCTCGCGTACGTCGCCTTCTCCGCCCCGCTGGGACGGCTGCTCGGCGTCGGCCAGGACCTGCTGCCGGCGCTCGGCGTCCTGCTCGTGCTGTACGGCGCGGCGGTCGGCCGGCTCGCCTCGCGGCGCCGGCCGCCCGCCCTCCCGGTGAAGGCGGTCATCGCGGCGAACTACGCCTGGGCCGCCCTGAGCCTGGTGTCCCTGGCCGCCTGGTTCGCGCCCACCACCGCGGGGCTGGTGTGGATCCCGGTACAGGCCGCCACCGTGGCCGCGTTCGCGGTGTGCCAGCAGTTCGCCCTGCGCTCAGTCGGCGAGTGAGCGCAGGTACTTCACCGTCGCCGGGTCGGCCGGGAGCATCGTCTCGATGGCCAGCTCGGCGACGGTCACGTCCATCGGCGTGTTGAAGGTCGCGATGGACGACACGAAGGACAGCAGGTGGCCGTCGTGCTCGATGACGAGGGGAAGCGCGATGTACGGGACGGGCTCGTGCGGTCCGCCGTCGCCGGGGCGCCCGGCCACCGGGTAGGAGGCCACCTCCTCGTACAGCGCGCGGAGCGGCTCGGACCGGGCCAGCGCGATCTGGCGCTCCATCTGGGCCAGCAGGTGCCCGCGCCACTCCTTGAGGTTGTGGATCCTCGAGGCCAGTCCTTCGGGGTGCAGGGTGATCCGCATGGCGTTCAGGGGCGGGGTCAGCAGGTGTTCCGGCAGGCCGTCCAGCAGCATCGCGATGCCCCGGTTGGCGGCGACGACGTCGTACGTGGCGTCCACGACCAGCGCGGGGTAGGGCTCGTACCCCGTGAGTAGCCGCGAAATGCCCTCGCGCAGCGTCTCCATCGAGGGATCGTCCAGTGCGGTCTGCGCGTAGTGGGGTGCGTAACCCGCCGCCAGCAAAAGGGCGTTGCGCTCCCGCACCGGCACGTCGAGGCGGTCTGCGAGCCGCAGCACCATCTCCTCGCTCGGCCGGGACCGCCCGTTCTCGATGAAGCTGATGTGCCGGGACGAGGAGTCGGCGCGGCCCGCCAGCTCCAGCTGGCTGATGCCGCGCCGCCGCCGCCATGTACGGAGCAGGGCGCCGACCGTGGGAGTCGTGGTGGTCATGCGCACGACGTTAGCCCAGGCGGGTCACCCCAGGTCGAAGACGTTCCGCAGCCCGAGACGGTAGCGCCACAGGTCGTGACGCCTGGCCGGCTCGAACTCCGGCGCCCGGTACAGCGGCCGGATCGCACACCGGTCCGCCGTCGAACCGTCCCGGTCCAGCAGGGAGTTGACGGCGGCCCGGGCCGAGGCGTTCGCGCCCTCCATCGTCGCAAGGTCGATGTCGACCGCCACGTAGTCCCCGCTGAGGAAGAAGTTGGGGACGCGGGTGCCCGCGCTCGGCCGGTTGTGGAAGGTGCCGGTCGGGTGGATCAGCAGCTCGTCCTGATTGGTGGGGTTCGGGGTGCCGAGCCCGTCCACGCCCGGGTCCAGGAACCAGGAGTGCAGCGCGGAGTCGCTCAGCAGGGTCCTCCCGGTGTCGTTGAGGGAGGCCTTCAACTGTGCCCACACCTCGCGCGCCACCTCCTCGCGGGTGCACTGCTTGGCCGTCCTGCCGTACAGGATCCCGGGCTTGTCCCACTCCGAGATGTCCACCGAGAGGCAGTCGACGGCGGTTCCGTCGCCGTAGTCGGCGGGGAAGTTCCGGGACGGCCAGTGCTCGGCCTGCTGGATGGCCGTCAACGACCACGGCGAGTCGATGCAGTTGAGGTGGCCGTGCACCAGCGGGGCCCGTTCGGTGAGATAGAACTGGATCCCGGTCATCCAGTCGGTCTTCAGCTCGTCGCAGCGCCGCAGCATCGGATCGGCTGCCCGCAGCGCCGCGCTCCAGGTGCGCCGGGCGTGCTCGACGGGCAGGGCGCTGACGTAGTGGTCGGCGGTGACGCTCTGCCGGGCGCCGGCCGGGTCCAGGACCTCGACCCCGCTCACCCGGCCGCTCCCGTACCGCACCTCCCGCACGGTCCAGCCGATCCTGAACTCCACGCCGAGGGAGCGCAGGTGTGCCTCCCAGGGGTCGATCCAGGCCTCGTTGGTGGGCAGGTCGAGGATCCTGTCCGGCGGGCCGTCCGCGCCGCGGCCCAGCAGGTTGAAGACGAAGGCCTCGCCGAGGGTGCCGACCGTACGGGTCGAGGCCTCCTCGGCCTTGGTGGCCACGATGTTGCGGGTGATGCCGATGGCGAGGATCCGCTGGTACTCGCCCGACATCTGCGCGGCGCGCACGAAGTCCCACCAGGGGGTGTGCTCCCAGACCTCGCTCCGCCGTTCGTCGCAGCTGGTGAGGAAGACGAGCATGCGGTTGACGAAGTACGCCGTCTCGTGCGGCGGGAGCCGGACCAGCGACTGCAGGATCCCGGTGAGGGCGCGCCCGAGCTCGTCGGGCGTCAGCTCGGCGGGGGAGTGCTCCGGCCAGGGGATGGGCGCGCGCATGTCCTCACGGCCGCCCGCCCGGGCGAACATCATCTCGCGCGGGGCGACGAGGTTGTCCCACACGCCGTTCGCGTTCCCGGGGAAGGGGATGCGCCGCATGGTGTCGGGCAGGTTGTGGTAGATGCCGGGGATGAAGCGGAAGCCGTGTTCGGCGGGCAGCGGCCGGCGGGCACCGCGGGCGCTGCCGGGCACGTCCATGCTGCGGGCCTTGCCGCCGAGCGCCCGGCGTTCGTACACGGTGACGGCGTAGCCGCGCTCGGCGAGTTCGTGGGCCGCGGTCAGCCCGGCCACCCCGCCGCCGAGGACGGCGACGCGTCTGCCGTTCGGCGGGGTCGCGGCGGCCGCTGCCGCCGCCGGGGCGGCCATGGCCCCGGCTGCCGCCAGGGTGCCGGCGGTGGCCGCCGCGCCCGCGCCCGCGATGAACGTACGCCTGGAACTGCCTGTGCCCGCCATGGCGATGCCGCCCCTTCGTTCCCGTTGTTACCGCTGGTAACGGTGACGTCCGGCGCAGGAGCATAGGGGGGCCCGGGCGGGTACGGAAGGCGCGGAGAGTACCCGGGCGCACTATGGCGCGAAAGGTTCGTCCCGGCCGCACTGTGGGAACCTTGACTGCACGTCACGGGGAAATCCGCGCGGAAAAGGAGCCGGTGCATGCCGAGTGAGCCGCTGTCGCAGAAGGAGATCGAGGACCGGTTGCGGGAACTCCCCGGCTGGGCCTTCGAGGACGACCGCATTTTCCGCACCTACCGGCTGGGCTCGCACTTCGCGGCGAGCGCCCTGGTCAGCCACATCGCCAGCGTCCAGGAGGAGTTGAACCACCACTCCGACCTGACCCTCGGCTACAACACGGTGCGCCTGTCGGTGAACAGTCACGATGCCGGCGGCGTCGTGACGGCGAACGACTTCGAACTCGCCGAACGCGTCGAGTCCCTCGCCCCGGCGCACGGCGCGAACTGATGCCGGCGCCGCGCCCCCCGCTCGACCACGACGCGGAGGCCGAGGCCCAAGACGCCACCCGCGGCGGCGTCCCCGTGTCGGGTCCGCCGCCGCGGTACGGCTACACGGCTACGCCGGCTCCAGGCGCCACCACTGCGACGCGGAGTCGGTGTCCTCGCCCTGCCGGGCCCGGCCCTCCGCGTCGGTCTCCAGCAGCAGGCCGCTGATGCACGCGACCAGCGACACCACGCCGGGGTCGTCGAGGTGCTCCTCGACGATCCACTCCTGCGCGCCGAAGGCGTTGGCCCGCCACACCTGCACCCTGGCGCCGCTGTCCGTCGAGGCGTTCGCGACGTCGAGGCGGCGGTCGTTGTCCTCGCTCACCACGTGGAAGATCCCGCCGCCGCTGTGGACCGGCGAGATCCGCCACCGGCGGGCGGCCGCGGGCGCGGGCGGCCCGTCGGGGCCGACCCGCACCCGGGAGGCGCCCTCCAGTTGAAGCACCAGCCCACTGTCGACGTTGCGGATCCGATAGACCCCGTCGGGAACGTTCACGCGTACGGCTCTCCCGGTTCTCTCGGTTCTCCCCTGCCCTCCCGGCTCCCTCAGACGTCGAAGACGGCCGGGTCCGGACCGATCCGGCGGCCCGCCGGGCCCGCGCCCAGAGCGTCCAGCGCGGCGATGTCGGCGGCGTCCAGCTCGAAGCCGAAGACGTCCGCGTTCTCCCGGATGCGCGCCGGGGTCACGGACTTCGGGATCACGATGTTCCCGTGCTGCAGGTGCCAGCGCAGCACCACCTGCGCGGCGCTGCGGCCGTGCTTGGCGGCGATCCCGGCCACCGTCGGGAGCGTCAGCAGCTCCTTGCCCTGGCCCAGCGGGGACCAGGCCTCGGTGGCGATCCCGCGCTGCGCGTGCAGCGCGCGCAGCTCTCCCTGCGGGAACAGCGGGTGCAGCTCGATCTGGTTCACCGCCGGGACCAGCGTGCTCGCCGCGGCGAGCCGTTCCAGGTCCGCCGGCCGGAAGTTCGACACGCCGACCGCCTTGGCCCGGCCGCTCGCTGCGATCTCCTCGAACGTCTTCCAGATGGAGACGAAGTCGTCGCGCATCGGGCGCGGCCAGTGGATCAGGTACAGGTCGACGTAGTCGAGGCCCAGCCTGTTCAGCGAGTCGTCGAAGGCGCGCAGCACCTCGCCGCGGCCCCACGTGCGCGACGGGCCGTTCCACAGCTTGGTGGTGACGAACAGTTCCCCGCGCGCCACCCCGGAGGCGGCGAGCGCCTTGCCGGTGCCGGCCTCGTTGCCGTATACGGCCGCCGTGTCGATGCTGCGGTAGCCCGCCTCCAGCGCGGCCCCGACGGTCCGCTCCGCCTCCGCGTCCGGCACTTGCCAGACCCCGAATCCGAGCTGGGGCATGAGCGTGCCGTTGTTGAGCTTGACGGTGGGGATGGGGGGGACCTGGCTCACGTCTGGATCGTTCCCTCGGGTCGGCGGTACCGCGTCGTACGAGGGGCCACAACCGGCCCCCCGTACGAGGTATTCCCGTCGGCCGGGCATGATTCACAGCGTGTCGGGAGAGGTCCCGAGATAGGCCTCCCGGACGAGCGGGTCCGCCCGGACCTCGGCCGCCGTGCCCTCGGCGAGGACCGTCCCGAGGTCCAGTACGACCACCCGTGCGCACAGGTCCATCACGAAGGACACGTCGTGCTCGACCAGCAGCACCGCGCAGCCCTCCTCGCGCGCCAGTCGCCGCACGACCGCCGCGAGCCGTTCGCGCTCGGGGGCCGACATGCCGGACGCCGGTTCGTCCAGCAGCAGCACCCGCGGCGGATCGGCCACCGCACGGGCCAGCTCCACCATCCGCGCCTGCCCGACCGGCAGCCCGCCGGCGTACGAGGCCCCGAGCGCGCCGATCCCGCAGCCGGCCAGCACCCGCTCGCCCCGCTCCCGGCGTTCGCGCTCCCGGGCCCGACGGGCGGGGAAGGCGAGGAGATCGGCGGCGAGGCCGCCCCCGCCGCCCCGCCACTCCTGCGCCACCAGCACGTTGTCGGCGACGCTGAGCTGGCCGAACAGCTGCTGGCGCTGGAAGGTCCGGCGCATCCCGTGCCGGGCCCGCCAGACGGGGGACCGGCGGGTGATGTCCACGCCGTCCAGCAGCATCCGCCCCCGGTCCGGCCGCCGGATCCCGGACAGGACGTCGAACAGCGTGGTCTTCCCGGCCCCGTTCGGCCCGATCAGCCCGCACACCTCGCCCGCCCGGATCCCGAGGTCCACCCCGGTCAGGGCCCTGACACCGCCGAACCGCACGCTGATGCCGCTCGCCCGGAGCACGTACCCGCCGCCGCTCAAGTCGCCGTCCCCAGATAGGCCTCGGTGAGCCGGTCCGCCTCCGCCTCGGCCCGCGGGCCGCACCAGGACACCCGGCCCCGGGAGAGACAGGCGACGGTGTCGGCGATCCCGAGGACGTCGGCCGCCTTCTCCTCCACCAGCAGCAGCGCGCTTCCGGCGTCGCGGAGCTCGGTGAGCAGCGCGTACACCTCCTCGACCACGCGCGGGGCCAGCCCGAGCGAGGGCTCGTCGGCTATCAGCACCCGGGGCGGCCGCTGCAGCAGCGGCGCCAGGGCCAGCATCTGCTGCTCGCCGCCGGACAGGGCCCCGGCGGCCACCCCGCGCCGCTCGCCGAGGCGCGGGAACCGGTCGTAGACCGCGGCCCGGGCGTCGGCCTCCCGCAGGTACAGGGCCAAGTTCTCCTCGATGGTGAGCGAGGGGAAGATCCCCCGCCCCTCGGGGGCGAGCAGCACCCCGGCCCGGGACCGTCGCACGGCCCCGTCACGGGTCGCGTCCCGCCCGCGTACGAGGACCCGGCCGCCGGCCGCGGCCAGCGACCCGGCGGCCACCCGGCAGGCAGTGCTCTTCCCGGCGCCGTTGGGCCCGAGCACGGCGAGGATCTCCCCGGCGCGCACCGCCAGGTCCACTCCGTGGAGCACGAGCCCCCCGTCGTATCCGGCGGTCACGGACCGCAGCTCCAGTGCGGGCACGGACGCGGGCCGTGTGGCCGGGGCGGGCCCTGCGGGGCTCTCCCCCACCCCGCCCTTTCGCCGTTTCCCGGGGCTCCGTCCCTGACCCCGCGCCTCAAACGCCGGCGAGGCTGAGAGATGCCGCTGCGCGGCATGTTCAGCCCGCGCGGCGTTTGAGCGCACCGGGCGCGCCGTGTCCGACGGGGGACCGACGGCCGAGCCGCCGGTCCCGGGAACGGGCGGGGTGGGCGAGAGCCCCGCGGGGACCCGGGCCCGCCGCCGGGCGAGCCGCACCGGCACGGCCGCGCAGTACCCGTCCGGATCGTTGGCCAACGCCAGCCCCGCAAGGCCGAAGAGGATCACCGGCAGGTGGGTCGAGGACGTCACGTGGTCCGACAGCAGCCGCGGGGCGACCGCGAACACCAGCCCCGCCACCACCGCGTACTGCGGCCGCCTGACACCCGCCGCCACCACGACCGCCAGCCACACGAGTCCCGTCATCGCCGTGAAGTCCGTCGCCGTGATACGGGTGTTGAACGACGCGTACATCACGCCGCCGAACCCGGCCAGCCCCGCCGACAGCGTGAAGAGGAGCAGCTTCGTCCGCAGCACGGACACGCCGGAGGCCATCGCGGCCGCCGGGGCCGACCGTACGGCCAGCATCGCCCGCCCCGACGGGGAGCCGCGCAGCGCGCTCAGCCCGGCGGCCACCACGGCGACCAGGACCACCAGGGCCACCCCCAGCGCCCGGTCGTCGGACAGGTCCACCGGACCGAACACCGGCCGCGGGACCGGCCATCCGGAGTCCCCGTTCCGCAGCCACCGCAGCTGGAACAGCACCTGGTCGGCCAGGAACGCCAGCGCCAGCGTGGCCAGGGCCAGCAGGCGCCCGCCGAGCCGCAGCGCCGGCAGCGCGACCAGCGCCCCCAGCAGGGCGGCGGCGCACGTGCCCACCGCCAGCGCCGCCACGAACGGCCAGCCCCGGCTCATCAGCAGCCCGGCCACCAGCGCGGCCCCCGTCACGAACGTGCCCTGGGCCAGCGAGACCATCGCCCCCAGCCCGGTCACCACGGTGAAGGACATGAACACCAGCGCGACGGCCAGCCCCTGGGCCAGCAGCCCGCTCCAGAACGGCGTGGTCACGGTGTAGAACGCCACGCACAACAGCCCGGCGCCGCCTGCCCACACGCCCCACCGCCGCCCCCAGGAGGCCCCGGCCAGATGGTCCACCGGCGGTTCGTCGACCGCCGCGACACCCGCCGTCCGCGCCCGCCGGGTCAGCACCAGCAGGCCCCCGAACAGGATCAGGAACGGCACCGCCGTACGGAACCCGGTCACGCCCTCGGCGAAGGACGCGTACCCGGCCACCAGGTTCTGCAGCACGCCGAGCCCCAGCCCGCCAGCGAAGGCGAGCGGCACCGACGCGAACCGCCCGATGGCCGCCGCCGTCGCCGAGACGAAGAGGAACAGGGTGAAGTCGTGCGCGGACAGCCCGAGCAGCGGCGTCGCCAGCACCCCCGCCAGCCCGGCCAGCGCCGAAGCGATCATCCAGGCCACCGACGACAGCCGGTCCGCGCTGATCCCGCGCAGCTCGGTCAGCGAGCGGTTGTCGACGGCCGCCCGCAGCCGCAGTCCCAGCCGGGTGTGCCGCATCAGCACCCACAGGGCCACCGCCACCACGGCCGTCACCACCCAGGTGATCAGCTGGTCGGAATCGATGCCGACGCCCTCGGCGAGCTGCCAGGAGGTGGCCGGGCTCGGCCCCACGCCCGGCAGCCCGAACTGGTTCTCGGCGGGTTTCACCGGCGCCCCCGCGTCCGCCAGCAGCTCCACGGTCCACAGCCCGGCGGCCGGCAGGGCGACGAGCAGCCCGATCGTCGCCACGATCTGCGCCGTCTCGCCGACCCGCGCGAGCCGCCGGAACATCAGCCGGTCCAGCCCCCAGCCGAGACCGGGCGCAAGGACGCACACGACCAGCAGCGCCGCCGCGGCGGCAGGCCAGCCCAGGCCCGAGTGCAACTCGTAGAAGGCGAGCGCGCACAGGTAGGCGGTGGCCCCGTGCGCGAAGTTGAACAGCCCGGACGCCGAGTACGACAGCACCAGCCCGGTGGCGAGCAGTGCGTACAGAGCGCCGGAGACCAGACCGCTCAGCATGAAGACGAGCAGATCTCCCATCCCGTCCCCCGATTCCTACGTGAAGGGGACGGGTTCGTAGCACTTGAACGGGACGGCGACCTCGTACGTGCCGTTCCTGAGCCGTACGAGCGCCCCGCAGCCGAAGCTGTCCTTCTGTCCCTTGGGCTCCGCCCGGTCGCCGACGAGCGTGCCGGTGTCGGAGAAGCTCTGGGCGGCCTCCTGGAAGGACTCGACGGTCATGTCGGTGCCCGCCTTCCGCGCGATGGACACGAACAGGTCGGCCGCCATGTACCCGGTCATCATGTGCATGCTGAGCGGTACGTCCTGGCCCCCCGCCGCGGCCCTGATGTCGGCCTTGAACTGGGCCATCGTCGGGCTGTCCGACTCGAAGGGCTCGAACTGCAGGAGTACGTACACCCCGTCGAGCGCCTGCCTGGTGGCGTCCTTCGCGAGCAGCCCCGGGTCGTAGTCGGTGGGATCGGAGAGCAGCCCCTTGTAGCCGCTGCGCTTGAGCGCCGTGAACAGCCCGATGTTGTTGGGGGTCTGCATGACGGAGACCACGGCGTCCGGCGCCTTGCCGCCGTTGCTCTCCAGGATCTCCTTCACGTACGCGGACCAGTCGCTCGGCACGGCGGTGGCGGGTACGGAGGCCTTGGCGTAGGAGACCGTGAAACCGGCGCCGGCGAAGCCCTGCCGGAAGGTCCGGATGCCGAACTTCCCGGCGTCGCTGTCGTTCGCGATGACCGCGACGGACTTGCCCCGGGCCCCGCCGAGGACCGCGGCGATGCCCTCGGGCCAGGTCTGGTTGAGGGTGCCGCCGGGCGTGGGGACCAGACAGCCGTTGAAGCCGTAGATGTGCTTGGGCCCGCAGAAGGAGGGCAGTGTGCCCCAGCCGAAGGTGGGGACCTTCTCCTGCTCCAGGAAGTCGGCGCCCGAGAAGGTCACCGAGCTCATCGGGGCGACCGCGAAGACCTTGTCCTGCTGGACGAGCTTGCGGGCGGCCGCCATGTTCTTCGCGGGGTCCTGGCCGTCGTCCTGCGCGCCGAGGTAGTCGATCCTGCGACCGTTGACGCCTCCCTCGGCGTTGGCCCTCAGGTACCGGGCCCTGGCGCCGAGATCGGTGTCCTTCTTGCTGTATCCGCTCGCGCTGGTCATCGACACGATGCCGCCGACCTTGACCGAGTCGGCGGTCAGCCCGCGACGGTTCCCGGGCTTTTCCCCCGCCCTGCCGCTGTCATTGCCGTTCGTGGAGGCGGAGTTGCAGGCGGAGACGAGCGCGAGGGCCGCCGCCGCGACGGCCAGGGTGCGGATCGGTCGCAACATCCAGGGATCCCCTCCGGTCGGAATCCCCGCATTCTGTGGGCGATCTGACGGATCGTCAATATTTTTGACGAGCTGGAGTGACGAACCGTCAGGTGTGGCCGGAGGGGGCCCGCTCACGTGTGGTAGAGGGCCGCGACCTCCGTCGCGTACGCCTTCTCGATCGCCCGGCGCTTGAGTTTCAGGGACGGGGTCAGCAGCCCCCGCTCCTCCGTGAACTGCTCGCCGAGCACCCGGAAGGTGCGGATCGCCTCCGCCTGCGAGACGAGGGTGTTGGCGGCGACCACCGCCCGGCGGACCTCCGCCGCCAGGTCCGCGTCGCCCACCAGGTCCGCCGCAGGCCGCTGCGCCAGGCCGCGCATGGACAGCCAGTGGGCGATCCCCTCCGTGTCCAGGGTGATCAGGGCCGCGATGTACGGCCGGTCGTTGCCCACCAGCACGCACTGCGACACCAGCGGATGCGAGCGGACCCGCTCCTCCAGCGCGGCCGGCTGGACGCTCTTGCCGTTGGAGGTCACCAGGATCTCCTTCTTGCGGCCGGTGATGGTGAGGTAGCCGTCCTCGTCCAGCCGCCCCAGGTCCCCGGTCGCCAGCCATCCGCCGCGCAGGACAGCGTCCGTGGCGGGCGGGTCGTTGAGGTACCCGGCGAAGACGTGGCCGCCGTGCAGCCATACCTCCCCGTCGTCCGCGATGTGCACCGTGCCGCCGGGGATCGGCGGGCCCACCGTGCCGAACTTCGTCGCCCCCGGTGGATTCGCGGTGGCCGCCGCGGACGACTCGGTCAGGCCGTACCCCTCGAAGATCGTGATCCCGGCGCCGTCGAAGAACAGCCCGAGGCGGCGCGACATCGCGGACCCGCCCGACATGGCGTGCCGTACCCGGCCGCCCATCGCCTCGCGGACCTTGCCGTACACGAGCTTCTCGAAGAGCTGGTGCTCCATCCGCAGCCCGGCCGACGGGCCCGGGCCGATGCCGAAGCCCTTCTCCTCGCGCGCCTCCGCGTACCGCACGGCCGTCTCCACCGCCCGGTCGAAGGCGCCCGCACGCCCCTCCGCCTCGGCCTTGCGGCGCGCGCCCGCGAAGACCTTCTCGAAGACGTACGGGACCCCGAGCACGAAGGTCGGCCGGAACGAGGCCAGGTCCGGCAGCAGCTCGGCCGCCGCCATGACGGGCTGGTGCCCCAGCTTGACCCGGGCGCGGACGGCGGCCACCTCCACCATCCGCCCGAAGACGTGCGCCAGCGGCAGGAAGAGCAGGGTGGACGGCTGTTCGCCGGGGCCCGTCTGGAAGACGGACTCCCAGCGGCTCGCCATGGTGTCGGCCTCGAACATGAAATTGCCGTGGGTCAGGACGCAGCCCTTGGGGCGGCCGGTGGTCCCCGAGGTGTAGATGACGGTGGCGACCGCGTCCGGGGTGACGGCTCCGCGGTGGCGGTGCACGACGTCCTCGGCGACCCCGCGGCCGTCGGCGACGAGGCCGTCCACGGCCCCCGCGTCGAGCTGCCACAGCAGGCGCAGCAGGGGAAGCCGGTCGATGACCGAACCCACCGTCATGGCCTGGTCCTCGTTCTCGACGACGCACGCCGTGCACGCGGAATCGGCCAGGATCCAGAGCACCTGCTCGGCGGAGGAGGTCGGGTAGACGGGGACCGGCTGGGCGCCGATCGCCCACAGGGCGAAATCGAAGAGGGTCCACTCGTACCGGGTACGGGACATGACGGCGACCCGGTCGCCGAACCGTACGCCCTGGGCCAGCAGGCCCTTGGCGAGCGCGAGCACCTCGGCCGCGAGCTCGGCGGAGGTCACGTCCCGCCAGACCCCTCCGGTCTTGCGGCCGAGCACCACCCGGTCCGGTTCCTCGCGCGCATGCCGGAAGACGACGTCGGCCAGACCGCCGACGGGTGCGTCGGTGACGACGGGTGGGACGGTGATCTCGCGCAAGGGTCCCGCTCCTCTCCGTGCGGCGCGGCGACGCTACCCCACGTCACAGGGCAGTTGATCAGCCCGCGGATACCTCCACAAGACCTCCCCAGCGCCGCTCTCGCGGGCCGGGCGGCGGTCAGGCCGTGCGGCTGAGGCGGTCCGCACCCGAGAGGACGGCCGCGGCCAGCGCCTCGGCGGGAGCCGAGGCCCTGGCCCCGCGCAGGAGCGCGAACTCGACCGGCCCGAGCTCCGGCAGCCCGCCGACCCGGACCAGGCCCGGCGGGATCAGCCCCCGGGTGTGCGCCATCACGCCCAGCCCGGCCCGGGCCGCCGCGATCAGACCGCTCAGGCTGCCGCTCGTACAGGCGATCCGCCACGCCCGCCCGTCGCGCTCCAGCACCTCCAGCGCCCGGGCCCGGGTGATCCCCGGCGGCGGGAAGACGATCAGCGGAACCGGGCGCTCTGGATCCACCCGCAGTCCCTCCGCCCCGATCCACACCATCCGGTCCCGCCACACCAGGCGCCCCCGTTCGTCCCCCGGCCCCCGCCGTTTCGCCAGCACCAGGTCCAGGCGTCCCGCGTCCAGCCGCTCGTGCAGCGTCCCCGAGAGCTCCACCGACAGCTCCAGGTCCACCTCGGGATGCTGGTGCCGGAACCCCTCCAGGATCTCCGGCAGCCGCGTCAGCACGAAGTCCTCCGACGCCCCGAAGCGCAGCCGCCCCCGCAGCCGGGTCCCCGTGAAGAAGGCCGCCGCCCGTTCGTGCGCCTCCAGGATCGTGCGCGCGAAGCCCAGCAGCGCCTCACCGTCCTCCGTCAGCTCCACGCTGTGCGTGTCCCGGACGAACAGCGGCCGCCCCGTCGCCTCCTCCAGCCGCCGTACGTGCTGGCTGACGGTGGACTGCCGCACGCCGAGCCGCCCGGCGGCCTGGGTGAAACTCAGCGTCTGGGCCACCGTGAGGAACGTGCGCAGCTGGACGGGGTCGTACATGCCGCCCATGCTAGCGGCGCTCATCGAGAAGCGTGATGACAGTGAGTGCGGTGTACGGGTTTCCCGATCACCGCCCACCGCCGACCATGAACGAGTGAGCACCCTGCACCTGCGCCGTCGGCGGCTCCTCGCCCGGCTGCCCGTCGACCCGTACGTCGTGGCCCTCCTCGGCACCGCCGGCCTCGCCGCCGTGCTCCCCGCCCGCGGCCCGGCCGCGACCGTCGCCGACGGCGCCTCCACCGCGGCCGTGGCCCTGCTTTTTTTCCTCTACGGGGCCAGGCTCTCCACCCGCGAGGCCCTCGACGGCCTGCGCCACTGGCGGCTGCACCTCACCGTGCTCGTCTGCACCTTCCTCCTCTTCCCCCTCCTCGGCCTCGCCGCCCGGGCGCTCGTCCCCGCCCTCCTCACACCCCCGCTCTACAGCGGCCTGCTCTTCCTCTGCCTGGTCCCCTCGACCATCCAGTCCTCCATCGCCTTCACCTCGATCGCCCGTGGCAACGTCCCGGCCGCCATCTGCGCCGGCTCCTTCTCCAGCCTCGCGGGCATCCTCCTCACCCCGGTACTCGCCGCGGCCCTGCTCGGGAGCGGCACGGGGGGCTTCCGCGCCGACTCCCTCCTCAGGATCGTTCTCCAGCTCCTGCTGCCCTTCCTCCTCGGACAGCTCCTGCGCCGCTGGACCGCCGGCTTCCTCGTGCGCAACAAGCAGGTGCTGGGCCACGTCGACCGCGGCTCGATCCTGCTCGTCGTCTACGCCGCCTTCAGCGCGGGCACGGCCGCCGGCATCTGGCACCGCGTGAGCCTCCCGCACCTCGGCGCCCTGCTGGCGGTGGAGGTCGCACTGCTCGCCGTGATGCTCCTCGTCAGCTGGTACGGGGCAGGGCGCCTCGGCTTCGGCCGTGCGGACCGCATCGCCATCCAGTTCGCCGGGTCGAAGAAGAGCCTCGCCGCCGGACTCCCCATGGCCAGCGTGCTGTTCGGGGCCCAGGCCGGCCTCGCGGTGCTCCCGCTCATGCTGTTCCACCAGATGCAGCTCATGGTCTGCGCGGTCCTCGCCCGCCACCGCGCCGCCCGGCCGGAGCCGACCGGACGGGGCGAACTCCCCGCCGACCGTGTGGCGGAGGTCTCGCCGACGGCCAGGCACCCGTCGGCGCAAGCCCGTTAACGTTCGGTGGTGACCTGGATACGCCCGCTCGCCGCCCACGCCGAACGCCCCTGCACCCTGGTGGTCTGCCGCGGCTGCTGCTGCGGCGACCCCCGAAAGAACCCCGGCTCGGACCACGCCGGCCAGCTCGCCCGGCTGCGCGAGGCCGCCGCCGCATCCGGGGGCCGCCTCGCCGTCCGTACGAGCGACTGCCTCGGGCCCTGCGCCCAGGCCAACGTCATCGTGGTCCAGCCCACCACCGAGGCCCGCCGCCGCGGCGCCCGCGCCGCCTGGTTCGGGTGGGCCCTGGACGACACCGCGACCGACGAGATCATCGCCTGGGCCGAATCCGGCGGCCCGGGCACGACCCCGGTCCCGCCCACCCTGGACCTCCACCGCATCGACCCGCCCGAACCCAAGCCGGCCCCGAATCCCACCCGCCGCGGCCGCCGCGTGCGCTAGGCCTTTGCGATGCACGGCACCAGGCGCCGCGGGCCGCGCTCTCGGAGCGCCCGGCGCTCCGTTCGAAACCCACCCTGGATGATCGATTCCAAGAGGTCGGTCAGCTGCTCCTCATGCTCGCGACGACGGTCTGGCCCCCACTCCACTGTGTGAGGCCCACGGAAGGCAGCCCGCCGTCGGTCAGTGCGGCCGCAGCCCGTCGAAGACCACGTCGAAGATCCGCTGCCGGGCCGCCGGGTCTGCTCCGAGGTGTTCCATCGCCGTACCGGTGCCGGCCAACAGGGCGATCAGTTCCGGCAGGCCGAGCTCCGGGCGGACGGCTCCGGCCCGCTGTGCCCCGTCCAGCAGCTTGGCCAGCTGTGCCTGGATCACCTCGCTGGACTCCCGCAGGGCCGCGTGCGCGTCCACGTCGGCTGCGGCGAGTGCCTGGACGAACTCGTTCTTCCCCGCAGACTGTTCGATCACCAGGCGGAAGCAGGCGCAGAATGCGTCGGCGGGCTCCAGTTCGGCGGCCAGCTGCGCGGTTTGCGCGGCGATCGTCTCCAGCCTGCGCACCATCACGGCCCCCAGCAGCGTTTCCTTGGTCGGGAAGTGCCGGAAGAGCGTGCCGACTCCGACCCCGGCGGCACGGGCGATCTCTTCGGTCGGCACGCCGACGCCGCGGGTGGTGAACACCTCCGTGGCGACCTCCAGCAGCCTGGCCCGGTTACGGGCCGCGTCCGCCCGCAGCGGGCGCTCCTTGGCACCGCTCATCCCTTTCACCCTTCCCCGCCGGCCGCAGAGCCTCGCTGGACAACCGGAGTGGCCAGTCCGTATTGTCGAAAGCGGACTCGCCAGTCCGATTCTAGCGACGGACTCCACCGGAGGTCGACCATGTCCGAAACGCTGTCACCGGCCGAGGCTTTCGCGAAGCTGCTCGAAGGCATCGCCGCAGGCCGTTACTCCGAATTGGCCGGGCTCTACGCCGAGGACGCCGTGGTGGAGACCGTCTTCGAGCCGGTCGGGCCGCGCCGCACCGAGGGGCGGGCCGCACTCGCGGAACGGTTCGCGCAGGTCGCCGCAGGCAGTCCGGTGGAGCTGACCCCGGCGAACGTGGTGATCCGGGAGACCGGTGACCCCGAGCTGATCGTCGCCGAATGGGACTACCAGGTGCACCACCGGCCGACCGGGCGGACCTTCGAGTCCGCCAACATTCAGGTGTTGAGGGTCCGCGACGGCCTGATCGTCCACAGCAGGGACTTTCACGATCACCTGGCCCTCATCGCGGCCAGTGGCGCCCTGCAGCAGCTGGTGGCGGCACTGGACGGCAAGTAACGCGAGTGCAGGGCCGCAGGCCGCGGGTTTCCAGGGGTCTCGGCCGCGGCGCGTTCGCCGGCGGCGGGCTCGGTCGGGTCCTCTGCGAGGGCGCCCTCGTTCCTTGCCCGCGGCCCCCGACCGGAACCGATCGGCCAGTGCCGTGCCGGGGGCCGCGACCCGGTGGACCCTGCCGGTCACGGCACTAGCGGGTGATCCGCTCCTCGCCCGCGTAGATGTTCATGTCCGGGCCCCGCAGGAAGCCGACCAGGGTGAGCCCCGAGTCCAGCGCCAGGTCCACCGCGAGCGAGGACGGCGCCGAGACCGCCGCCAGGACCGGGATGCCCGCCATCACGGCCTTCTGGGCCAGCTCGAAGGAGGCCCGGCCGGACACCAGCAGGACCGCTCCGGCCAGCGGGAGCCGGCCCGCCTGGAGTGCCCGGCCGACGATCTTGTCCACCGCGTTGTGCCGGCCCACGTCCTCCCGTACGTCTACCAGCTCGCCGTCCGCCGTGAACAGCCCGGCCGCGTGCAGCCCGCCCGTGCGGTCGAAGACCTTCTGGGCCGCGCGCAGCCGGTCCGGCAGCTCGCCGAGGAGGTCCGCGGAGATCCGTACCGGGTCGGCGGCCGTCCCCGGGAAGCGGGTCGCCGTACGGACCGCGTCCAGGCTGGCCTTGCCGCACAGGCCGCACGAGGAGGTGGTGTAGACGTTGCGCTCCAGCGTGATGTCCGGCACCGGGACCCCGGCGGCCAGCTGCACGTTGACCACGTTGTACGTGTTCGACCCGTCCTCCGTCGTGCCCTCGCAGTAGGTGACGGCCTGGACGTCCGCCGCGGAGGCGAGCACGCCCTCGCTCACCAGGAAGCCCACCGCCAGGGCGAAGTCGTCGCCCGGGGTCCGCATCGTGATCGCCAGCGGCTTGCCGTTCAGGCGTATCTCCAGCGGCTCCTCGGCGACCAGCGTGTCCGGACGGACCCCGGCCACGCCGTTGCGGATCCGGACGACGCGACGGCGTTCGGTGACCCGTCCCATGGTGATCAGCCCACCCCTTCAGTGCTTGTCCCGCGTCCGTCCGGATCCGGGATGCGTCCGGCCGTATCCGGCCGCATCCGACAACTTCATTGTCGCGGTTCCGCCTCCCGCGGCTTCCCCGGGCAGGTGGATCCTCGGGAATCTCCAAATTCCGGTGCCGGAATCCTGTCGGGTCACACGCACCCGTACCCATCGGTAGCAGGCAAAGCTGGGTGATCCTGCACTTCCGTACAAAGGGGGACCCCGCCCATGACCGGTTCACGCGTGGTGGCGCTAGGGCACTACCAGCCCGCGAGAGTGCTCACCAACGAGGACCTCGCGGCCATGGTCGACACCACGGACGAGTGGATCCGGTCCCGGGTCGGCATCAAGACGCGCCACATCGCGGGGCCGGACGAACCGGTCGACGAGCTGGCCTTCCAGGCCGCGGGCAAGGCCCTGGCCGGCGCCGGTCTGACCCCGGACGACATCGACCTCGTCCTGGTCGCCACCTCCACCGCGATCGACCGCTCGCCCAACACGGCCGCCCGGGTGGCCGCCAAGCTGGGCATGGGCGGCAGCCCCGCCGTGATGGACCTCAACGTCGTCTGCTCGGGCTTCACGCACGCCCTGGCCACCGCGGACCACGCGATCCGGGCCGGCTCCGCCACCCGCGCCCTGGTCATCGGCGCCGACAAGATGGCCGAGATCACCGACTGGAGCGACCGCACCACCTGCGTGCTCACCGGTGACGGCGCGGGCGCGGCCGTGGTCGAGGCCAGCGAGGAGCCGGGCATCGGGCCGGTGCTGTGGGGTTCGGTCCCCGAGATGGGCAACGCCGTCCGGATCGAGGGCTCGCCGCCGGTCTTTGCACAGGAGGGCCAGTCCGTCTACCGCTGGACCACCAGCCAGCTCCCGCCGCTCGCCCGCAAGGTGTGCGAGAAGGCCGGGGTGCTCCCGGAGGAGCTGGCCGCGGTCGTCCTGCACCAGGCGAACCTGCGGATCATCGAGCCGCTCGCCGCCAAGATCGGCGCCGTCAACGCGGTCGTCGCCCGTGACGTCGTCGACTCCGGCAACACCTCGGCGGCCAGCATCCCGATGGCCCTGTCCAAGCTGGTCCAGCGCGGCGAGATCCCCACCGGCGCGCCCGTCCTGCTCTTCGGCTTCGGCGGCAACCTCTCCTACGCGGGCCAGGTCATCCACTGCCCGTGACCCCGGCGGCGCGTGCCCGACGCGTACCCGACGGCCGGTCGGTTAAGTGGTCGGAGCCCCGCCGATCCTTTGCTATTGTTGTCCATGTCGCCGCGGGAAACCGGGGCCGACCACCTGGTCCGGGTGGCGGAATGGCAGACGCGCTAGCTTGAGGTGCTAGTGCCCTTTATCGGGCGTGGGGGTTCAAGTCCCCCCTCGGACACAAATCGGCGAGGGCCGTGACTCCCAGGAGTCGCGGCCCTCGCCGTTTGCGTTGCCCGCGGGACGGTGCGGGTCTCCCGTCGCAACCGCCGGTGGCCGGATCCGGATCTGCGGCATCATGGGCTCGGAACGGGCCGGGGGGAGCAACGTGTCGCAGGACGAACCACGCAACAGCATCGCGATCGTCGGGCGGTACCGGCTTGAGAAGCGGCTGGGCAGGGGAGGCATGGGCACCGTCTGGCGCGCCCGGGACGAACTGCTCGGACGCTCCGTCGCCGTCAAGGAGCTCCACGTGGGCGACGGTACGCAGTCCGCCGGCGCCCTGCGTGAGGCGCGTACGGTGGCGCAGATCAAGCACCCGCACGTCGTCGTGGTCCACGACGTCGTGGAGCAGGACGGCCACCCGTACATCGTCATGGAACTCGTCGAGGGCGGCTCGCTCGCCGACCGGCTCGCCGCCGACGGCCCGCTGGACCACGGCGGGACCGCCCGCACGGGGCTCGCCCTGCTCGGCGCACTGAGCGCGGCACACGCCCGCGGCGTGCTCCACCGGGACATCAAGCCGGCCAACGTGCTCATGGAGGCGGGAACCGGCCGGGTGGTGCTCACCGACTTCGGCATCGCCCGCCTCGCCGGGTCCACCACCATCAGTGAGACCGGCGCCTTCATCGGCTCACCCGAGTACACCTCGCCCGAACGCATGCAGGGCGCCGCCGCCGGCCCCGCATCCGACCTGTGGTCCCTCGGTGTGCTGCTGTGCGCCGCCTTGACCGGCGAGTCGCCCTTCCACCGGGATTCCCTCGGCGGAGTCCTGCACGCCGTCGTGTACGGCGAGATCCGGCCGCCGGCACAGGCGGGGCCGCTGCTGCCGCTGATCGAGGGCCTCCTGGAACGCGACCCGGAGCGGCGGCTGGGGGCGGCGGAAGCCGAGCGGCTGCTGTCGGCGTACGTGACCACCGGCGCCGTCCCGCTCCCGGCCCGGCCCACCGGCCCGAACCCGCCGCCGGGGACCCGCACCGAGGCCCCGACCACTCCGCACCCGCCCGGCTACTCGCCGACCGAGCGCGTCGGCCCGCCTGCCGACCGCGCGCCGGCGCGGGCCGGGAGGCTGCGACCGTCCGTCCGCCTCGGGCTGCTCGCGGCCCTCGTCGTGGCGGCCGTCGCCGGCGGCGTGACCGCGACATCGCTGCTCGGCGGCCGTACGGACGACCGGGCGCAGGGGCCGGCGCGGAGCGTCCCCGCGACCACCGCCTCACCGGCCCCCGGCCCGCACGCCACGGCCTCACCCGCCACCGACACGGCCGTCGCACAGTCCCCGGCCGCGACGCCCGCGCCCGGCAGCGGCGTGGCCGCCAAGCCCGTGCCCCCCGGGTACCGGACCGTCACCGACGTGCAGGGCTTCTCCCTCGCCGTGCCGAAGGACTTCCAGCGCGCCACCGACGACCAGCGGGTCTTCTACATCTCCGCGGACGGGGCGATCCGGATCGGCATCAAGGTGAAGCCCTCGGCGGCCGGCGGCCCGCTCGCCACGATGCGGCTCTCCGACGCCGAGGGTCCGGCCACCAACCCCGGGTTCCGCGCCAACTCGGTCGTCCCGACGACGCACAACGGACTGCCCGCCGCACTGTGGGAGTTCACCTGGGACGGCTTCACCCGCGCCGAGGGCGCCCGGCACACCTTCGACCTCTGCTGGGACGAGAACGGCCTCTTGTACGACGTCTGGGTGTCCGCTCCCGTCAGCCGGCTCGCCGAGGCCAGGAGCCACTTCGACGCGGCCCTGGACTCCTTCGTCCCCGGCGGACCCTGACCACGGACCCTGACCACGGACCCTGACCACGGGTCCGCACCACGGGTGAGGAGCACAAGCCCGGACCACACGCCCGGCCGTCTCACGTGCGCAGCACCACCAGGCCCCTCGGGGTGGTCAGGGTGCCCGGGGCGACCTGGGTGAACGTGTGGGGGAGGGCCAGGCACGGCTGGCCGGTGTCGGGCAGCGCGTCGAAGAGGTAGGCCGCCGCGGACGTGGTGTCGCTGACCAGATGGGGGCCGCCGGCCGAGCCCGTGGTGTCCGTGAGCGGGGTGCGGAACAGGCGTCGGAGGTGTCGCAGGGTCTCCGGGGTGAGGGGGGCCGCCCGGGTCGGCTGGGGCGGGCGCTGCGGCTCCCGCACCGGCCGTGCGGAGGGTGAAGGGCACGGGGCCTCGGCGGCGGGCCGCTCGGGCTCGGACACGGCCGGGGCAGCCGGTGCGTCCGGGGGGATCGCACCCGTCAGGAGCAGGGCGAGCAGCACCGGAACGGCCTTGCGGCGCAAGGTCTCGGTGGCCGAGTGCAGACGTTGGGCGTGGGTCGCGGGCAGGGAGAGGGCGAGGCTCCCGGCGGCGCCGCCGGTGGCGATCGGGACCGCCGAGCAGACGACCCCGGGCGAGTACTCCAGCAGGTCGAAGACGGGTGCGCCCGGAGCCACCGCGTCCAGCGCGGTGAACAGCGCCCGGCTGTCGGTGATGGTCTGCGGCGTCAGCCGCGCGGGCCGGTAGCGGGCCACGTGGTCGGCCCGGCGGTCGTGGTCGAGCTGGGTCAGCAGGCACTTGCCGACAGCGCTGGCGTGCGCGGCGGCCCGGAAGTCCACCCACTCCTGTACCGGCGGGGTCCCGGGCCCGTCAGCCATCTGCGTGATCCAGACCTCGCCCGCCGCGTACCGGCTCAGGTACACCGCCGCGCCCGCGCTGTCCCGGGCCAGGGCCAGCGTGCGCTCGAGCTGGCCCGCCAGGCCGCCGCCGGGGGCCGCGAGCCGGTCCAGGGCCGGTCCGCGCGCGTACACCCCGGTGCCGGGGCGGTACGCGTACTCCTCCTCGCACAGCATCGACAGCACGGGACCGAGTTCCTCCTCGGTGAGCCCCGACTTCCGCGCGAGCTGGGCGGCCCGCACCCCCAGGGGATGCCGCTCCAGGACCTGTACGACGGCCAGCGCGCGCCGCGCCTCCGACAGGGCCCCGCCGGTCCCGGCCTGGACGACGGTTCCGCGGGCCGCCGCCGTCAGCGCCGGGTGGCGCAGCGGGCCGGGCGTGAGGCGCGGCACGGGAACGGGGACGGGAGCGGGGACGGGAGCGGGGACGGCCGCCGGCGCCGCGGGGACGGC
>NZ_JBHJTK010000017.1:0-148370 GCF_042267665.1 Streptomyces sp. NPDC056224 | reverse complement strand
GCCGGGCGCCTGACCCAGCCGGGCGGGCAGGGCGGGCAGGACGGCCGGGTCGAACGGGCGGCCGGGTCGTCGGGCGGCCGCGTCAGGCGGCCAGGCGGGTCGGCCTGGCAGCTCAAGCGCCCGGCCGGGTGGCCTGGCCGCCCGGCCGGGTCAGCCGGCCAGGTCGGGCGGGTCAGCCGGCCAGGTCGGCCGGGTCAGCCGGCCAGGTCGGCCGGGTCAGCCGGCCAGGTCGGCCGGGTCAGCCGGCCAGGTCGGGCGGGTCAAGCGGGCGGGCCGGGCGCCCGGGTCGGGCGGGCAGGCTGCCGGGCCGGTCGGGCGGCCGGGCGGGTCGAACGGGCGGGCGGACCAGGCGCCCGGGTCGGGCGGCCGCTCAGGCGGGCGGCCGGGCCAGGCGGGCGGCCGGGTCGGCGTGTGCCGGGCCCCGCGCCGTCGCGCCGTCGCGCCGTGCCGCCGCCCGGTCCGCCGGGGCCCCACGGTGTGCGGCATTCCGTCACGTCGCCGCGGAGCAGGGGCGGGGGCGGGGCGGATCTCGCCCCCGTCAGGTCTACGGGGAGCGGCGGATCAGGAGTAGCGCGCGGTCGTCGTTGACGTCCTTGGCGACCTTTTCGATCAGGTGCCAGGCGGCGCCCTCCCAGCCGGCGGCGACGTAGCGGTCGGCTTCGCCGGTGAGGCGGTCGATGCCCTCGCTGATGTCGCGGTCGGCCGTCTCGACCAGGCCGTCGGTGAAGAGCATCAGGACGTCGCCCCGGCGGAGGTTCCCGCGGGCGGGGGTGAATTCGGCGCCGTCGTAGACGCCGAGCAGCGGGCCCTCGCCGGTCTTCTCCTGCCAGCGGCCGGTGCCCGCGGAGAGTTGGAGGGCGGGGAGGTGGCCGGCGGAGAGGAGTTCGTAGTCGCCGGTCGCCAGGTCCAGGACGAGGTGGATGGAGGTGGCGAAGCCCTCCTCCCAGTCCTGGCGGAGCAGGTAGCCGTTGGCGGCGGGCAGGAAGCCGTGCGGCGGCAGCGCGCCGAGCAGGCCGCCGAAGGCGCCGGAGAGCAGCAGGGCCCGGGAGCCCGCCTCCATTCCTTTGCCGGAGACGTCGGTCAGGACGAGCTCCAGGGTCCGGCCGCCGTTGGTGCGCGCCGCGACGACGAAGTCACCGGAGAACGACTGGCCGCCCGCCGGACGCAGGGCCATCTCGCGGTGCCAGCCGCGGGGCAGGGCCGGCAGCTTGCTCTGGACGCGGATCCGTTCGCGCAGGTCGAAGAGCATGGTGCCGCCGCGCCGCCAGGGCACGCCGACACGGCTGCGGAACTGGGCGATGAGGAGTCCGAAGAAGCCGCAGGCCGCGACGACGAGGACGGTGCCGGGGGTGACCCGCGCCGGGCCCTGGGTATAGGGGCCGAGCACCAGGGCCTCGACGATCAGGGCGGCCGCGGAGGCCGCGTACAGCGCGAGGAGGCTGGCGGGGCGCAGCAGCAGGCCGCCGGCCACGATCGGCAGGACCAGCGCCGAGGGCGAGAACCAGACGGGCAGCATCAGGGTGCCGCAGGCGATGGCGGGGACGGTGGCCAGCAGGCCGGCGAAGGCGAGCCAGTCCGAGGCGTCGCCGCGGAAGTAGTCGACGGCTGATTTGCGCAGGACGGTGCGCGCCCGGTGCCACAGCATGCGCATCCGGGCCATGAGAGATTCCACGCGTGCTCCGGCCATTGCATCGGGACCCTATCCATCCCGGCTGTGCATGCGCAGGGGTACCCCTGGACCTGGTCCCGGACATGGGGTTTAAGGGCGCCCGAAAACAGGTCGACTGCGAGGGAATGCGCTGATAGGGATGACCGTATGGCTCTTGAGATGCGTGTATTACAGGCTGATGAGTGGGATGTCTGGTACGACCACCTGGAACTGGCGTTCGGCGGTGTGCCCGATTCCCCTCAGGAGCGAAGGCTGTACAAGTCGCTGACGGAGACGGAACGTTCGCTCGGAGTCTGGGACGGCGCCACGTGCGTGGGCTCGGCCGGGTCCTTCGCTTTCCGCCTCTCGGTGCCCGGCGGGGCGATCGTCCCGGCGGCCGGCGTGACGATGGTGGGCGTGTCCCCCACCCACCGGCGGCGCGGGGTGCTCAGCTCGCTGATGCGCCGGCAGCTGGACGACGTCCGGGCGGGTGGCGAACCGCTCGCCGTGCTGACGGCCTCGGATCCGGCGATCTACGGGCGTTTCGGCTACGGCACGGCGACGTACGCCCTGGCCGTGGACATCGACACGACGCGGGTACGGTTCACCGCGCCGCCGGGGACGGACGAGGTGCGGCTGCGCCTCGTCGATCCGGAGCGGGCGCTGCCCGAGTGCGAGCGGGTCTACGCGGCGCTGGTCCCCCTGCGCCCCGGAATGCCGGCCCGGCAGCCGGGCTGGGAGCGGCTGGGGCTGCTGAACGGGCCGGCGTTGCGCGGGAGCGGGTCGGCGCTGAAGTGCGTGGTGGCCGAGCGGGACGACGGCGAGGTGGTCGGGTACGCCCGCTACCGGGTCAAGCCCGACTGGGACTACATCGGTTCGGACGGCAAGGTCGAGGTGAGCGACCTCGACGCGCTGGATCCGGCGGCGTACGCGGCGCTGTGGCGCTACCTCTTCGAGATCGACCTGACGTGGGCGGTACGGGCGAGGGCCCGGCCGGCGGACGACCCGCTGCTGCACCTGGTCAGCGATGTCCGCCGGTCGCGGCCGCGCCTGCGGGACTCGCTGCACGTACGGCTGGTCGATCTGCCGGCGGCGCTGGAGGCACGGACGTACGGGGCCCCGGCGGACGTGGTCCTGGACGTCGAGGACGCGTTCTGCCCGTGGAACGGCGGCCGGTGGCGGCTGACCGCCGACGGGAAGGGCGCCGCCTCCTGTACGCGGACCGACGAGGCGCCGGAGCTGGCGCTGTCGGTGCGGGAGCTGGGTTCGGCGTACCTGGGCGGGATCACCCTCGCCTCACTGGCGGCCGCGGGCCTCGTGCGCGAGCTGCGTGGGGGCGCCCTGGCCGAGGCCTCGCGGGCCTTCGCGGGAGACGTGGCCCCCTGGCTCCCGCACGGTTTCTAGCCAGTGCTGTGACCGGCAAGGTCCACCGGGTCGCCAAACCTTTCCGGCCACAGCGCTAGCGGGACTGGCAGCCCGGGCACCAGAACAGGTTGCGGGCGGCGAGACCGGCGGTGCGGATCTCGCCCCCGCAGATGTGGCAGGGCATGTTCGCCCTCCGGTAGACGTACACCTCGCCGCCGTGGTCGTCCACCCGCGGCGGGCGGCCCATGGCCTCGGGCAGGTGCTCGTCGCGGACGGTGTCGATCCGGTTGTTCCGTACGCCCTCGCGCATGAGTGCGGCGAGGTCCGTCCACATGGCGTCCCACTCGGCGCGGGTGATGTCCTTGCCCAGGCGGTACGGGTCGATGCCGTGCCGGAAGAGGACCTCGGCGCGGTAGACGTTGCCGACGCCCGCGACGACCTTCTGGTCCATCAGCAGGGCCGCGACGGTGGTGCGGGAGCGGGAGATCCGCTTCCAGGCCCGGTCCGGGTCGTCGGCGGGCCGCAGCGGGTCGGGGCCGAGCCGGTCGTGTATCGCCTTCTTCTCGCCCTCGCCGATCAGCGCGCAGGCGGTGGGCCCGCGCAGATCGGCGTGGTGCTCCTCGTTGAGCAGGCGCAGGCGGACCGTGTCGGTCGCGGGCGGCGCGGGGGCGGGGCCGAAGCCGAGCTTGCCGAAGAGGCCGAGGTGGATGTGGATCCAGGCGTCGCCCAGCTCCAGGAAGAGGTGCTTGCCGTGCGCCTCGGCGCTCTCCAGCTCGCGCCCGTCGAGCAGGGCCGCGCTCTCCGCGAAGCGGCCCTGCGGGCTGCTGACCCGGACCGGGCGGGCGGCGAACCGCTCGGTGTGGTCCTGGGCGAGGCGGTGGATCGTATGCCCCTCGGGCACGGCACTGCTCCTACGTCTGGAAACGGCCGTGCCGCCGGGGACTCCGGCGGCACGGCGAAGCGGAAGATCAGCCCTGCGGGTGGTGGGCCGGGATGGGGGGCAGCTCGCCGGTCTGCTCGTAGGCGGAGAGCATCTCGATGCGGCGCGTGTGGCGCTCCTCGTCGGAGTACGGGGTCGCCAGGAAGGCCTCGATGAAGCTGACGGCCTCGTCCTGCGTGTGCATCCGGCCGCCGACGGAGATCACGTTGGCGTTGTTGTGCTCGCGGCCGAGCTTCGCGGTGTCCACGCTCCAGGCGAGGATGGCGCGGACGCCCTTGACCTTGTTCGCGGCGATCTGCTCGCCGTTGCCGGAGCCGCCGATCACGATGCCGAGGCTGTCGGCGTCCGCGGCGGTCTTCTCCGCGGCGCGGAGGCAGAACGGCGGGTAGTCGTCCACCGCGTCGTAGATGTGGGGCCCACAGTCGACGGGCTCGTGGCCGTTGTTCTTGAGCCAGTCCACCAGGTGGTTCTTGAGCTCAAAGCCGGCATGGTCGGATCCGAGGTACACGCGCATGGGACGAGTGTGGCACGAGCGGGCCCGGCGGCCCGCAGGTGGGGGTTCCCCCGCCGAAGGCAGGGGGAGTGTCGCGTAAGTCACTTCTAAAGCTCAAGTAAACCCAAAGAGCGCAGATGGGACAGGGCGGACCGATGTCCTGGATGTTCGTCCCTGCACAACGATCCGGATTGGGGTCTTCCACCTGCGTTCATCTCAGGTTTGAATGCCGGGGCTCGCAACCCGAGAACCTAAGGATCCGTCCATGAGCTCCACGACGACCCTTCAGAAGGAAGGCGACCCCACCGGAAGCAACGGTGAAGGTCTGCCCTCCGACGGTCTGAAGGCCGGTCTCAAGAACCGCCACCTGTCCATGATCGCCATCGGCGGCGTCATCGGCGCCGGCCTCTTCGTCGGCTCCGGTGGCGGCATCGCCAAGGCCGGCCCCGCCATCCTGATCTCCTACGCGCTGGTCGGCGCGATGGTCGTCTTCGTGATGCGGATGCTGGGCGAGATGGCCGCCGCCAGCCCGAACTCGGGCTCCTTCTCCGCCTACGCCGACCGCGCGCTCGGCCGCTGGGCCGGCTTCTCCATCGGCTGGCTGTACTGGTTCTTCTGGGTCGTCGTCCTGGCCGTCGAGGCCACCGCCGGCGCCTCGATCCTGGAAGGCTGGATCCCGGCCGTCCCGCAGTGGGCCTGGGCCCTGATCGTGATGGCGGTCCTGACCGCCACCAACCTCGGCTCCGTCGCCTCCTACGGCGAGTTCGAGTTCTGGTTCGCGGGCATCAAGGTCGTCGCCATCGGCGCCTTCGTGATCATCGGCATGCTGGCCGTCTTCGGCGTGCTGCCGGGCTCCGACAACCCGGGTGCGGGCTTCGCGCACCTGACCGACGCGGGCGGCTTCTTCCCCAACGGCTACGGCGCGGTCCTCACCGGTGTGCTGATGGTCGTCTTCTCCTTCATGGGCAGCGAGATCGTCACGCTGGCGGCCGGCGAGTCGGAGAACCCCCGCAAGGCGGTCACCCAGGCCACCAACTCCGTCATCTGGCGCATCGGCGTCTTCTACCTCGGCTCGATCTTCATCGTGCTGACGCTGCTCCCGTGGAACGACAAGTCGATCACCGAGAAGGGCTCGTACGTCGCCGCCCTCGACTCGATCGGCATCGCACACGCCGGCACGATCATGGAGGTCATCGTCCTGACCGCCGTGCTGTCCTGCCTGAACTCGGGCCTCTACACCGCCTCCCGCATGGCCTTCTCGCTCGGTGAGCGCGGCGACGCCCCGAAGGCGTTCGCCAAGGTCAACTCCCGGGGCGTTCCGGTGGCCGCGATCCTGGGCTCCACGGTCTTCGGCTTCGTCGCCGTCTACTTCAACTACGCCTTCAAGGACACGGTCTTCAACTTCCTGCTGAACTCCTCGGGTGCCATCGCACTCTTCGTCTGGCTGGTGATCTGCTTCACCCAGCTGAGGATGCGCGGGATCCTGGTCCGCGAGGCCCCGGAGAAGCTGACCGTGAAGATGTGGCTGTTCCCGTGGCTGACCTGGGCCACCGCCGCACTGATCATGTTCGTGATCGGCTACATGTTCGTGGACGACGCCAACCGCGAGGTGGTCACCCTGTCCACCCTGGTCGCCGGCCTGGTCGTGGCCGTCGGCGTGGTGCTGGACTTCCGCCGCAAGCGGGCCGCGCTGCAGGGCTGACCCCTGGTCGCGCACGTACGACGGAGCCCGGCCCGCCTCACAGGCGGGCCGGGCTCCGGTGCGTTCGCGGCCGCTCAGCCGCGGCGGCCCGCCAGCTTCCAGGCGGCCGGCAGGGCGCCCATCGCCAGGGCGGCCTTGAGCGCGTCGCCGATCAGGAACGGGGTCAGGCCCGCCGCGACGGCGGCGCTCAGGGACATGCCGGTGGCCGCCATCAGGTACGGCACGCCCACCGCGTAGATCACCGCGGAGCCGAGCACCATCGTGGCCGCCGTACGGGCCACCGAGCGGTCGGCGCCGCGCTGCGCGAGGGCTCCGACGAGGGTGGCGGCGAGCAGCATGCCGAGCACGTATCCGAAGGAGGCGCCGCCCGCCCCGGAGGTGCCGGCCGCGAACCACGGCACGCCGGCCGCGCCGAGGAGGGCGTACAGCCCGAGCGAGAGGAAGCCGCGGCGGGCTCCGAACGCGGTGCCGACGAGCAGCGCCGCGAAGGTCTGGCCCGTGACCGGGACCGGGGAGCCGGGGACGGGCACGGAGATCTGCGCGGCGAGCCCGGTGAGCGCGGCTCCGCCGACGACGAGCGCGATGTCGCGGGCGCGGCTCGCGGGCAGCAGATCGGCGAGGACGGCGCCGGGCCGGAAGGAGACGGAAGCGGTGCTCATCGGGGGCTCCGGAAGATCGTGGTGGCAGGACGATCACCGACGTTAGTCCGCGGTCCGGCGCCGCCCCACCGCCGCCCGGCACAAAGGCGTACTCCCCGGTTTGGTGGGGACTGCACAAAGACCCTGACCCACACCCCGGCCGGCGTGATCCGTGTCACGGGGCAGATCAGACAGCACGTCCGTTTTGCACGTAAGGCCGCCGCTCAGTGAGACTGTAGGGTCCCGCCAATCCTGATGCGGAGCCCCACCGCCGCCGGGCCGAACGAGAGTACGAGCACCCCCTCATGCGCGACCGCCTGCCCGAAGCTCCTCCCCTGACGGGCGACCTGCCCGCGGAACCCCTCAGTCACAGCCTCAAGCAGCGCCACCTGACCATGCTGGGCCTCGGCGGCGTGATCGGCGCCGGGCTCTTCGTCGGCTCCGGCGCCGGCATCGGCATCGCCGGTCCGGCGATCATCTGCTCCTACCTGCTCGCGGGCGTGCTCGCGATGCTGGTGATGCGCGCGCTCGGCGAGATGTCGGCCGCGATGCCCGCGTCCGGCTCCTTCTCGGTCTACGCGGAGAAGGCCCTGGGCCGCTGGGCCGGCTTCTCGGCGGGCTGGCTCTACTGGTTCCTGCTGGTCGTGGTGCTCGCCGTGGAGGCGACCGGCGCCGCGAAGATCGCGAACGGCTGGGTGCCGTCGGTCGACCAGTGGGTCTGGGTGCTGATCTTCATGGTGGTCTTCACCGCGGCCAACCTGACCGCCGTACGGAACTTCGGCGAGTTCGAGTTCTGGTTCGCCGCCCTCAAGGTCGGCGCGATCGTGCTGTTCCTGATCCTCGGCACCCTCGCGATCTTCGGCGTGCTCCCGGACACGGACCCGGTCGGCACGGCCAACCTCACCGGCCACGGCGGCTTCTTCCCGGCCGGCATCGCCGGGGTCGTCGCCGGCATGCTCGCGGTCATCTTCGCCTTCGGCGGCCTGGAGGTCGTCACCATCGCGGCGGCCGAGTCGGACGACCCGGCCCGCTCCGTGGCCCGCGCCGTGCGCAGCGCGGTGTGGCGCATCCTCTTCTTCTACGTCGGCTCGATGCTGGTCATCGTGACCCTGCTGCCGTGGGACTCGCTGAAGCCGGGGACGAGCCCGTACGTGGCCGTCCTCGACTCCATCGGCATCCCGGCGGCCGGCCAGATCATGAACATCGTCGTGTTCGTGGCGCTGCTGTCGGCGCTGAACGCGAACCTGTACGGCTCCTCGCGCATGGTGTTCTCGCTGGCCGAGCGCGGCGAGGCGCCGACGGCGCTGCTGAAGGTCTCGGGCGGCGGGGTGCCGCGCCGCGCGGTGTTCGCCTCGGTGGCCTTCGGCTTCGCGTCGGTGGTGCTGAACCTGCTGTGGCCGGACACGATCTTCCTCTACATGCTCAACGCGGTCGGCGCGGTGCTGCTGTTCGTATGGGCGCTGATCGCCGTCTCGCAACTGAAGCTGCGCCGCGTGATCGAGCGGGACATGCCCGAGCGCCTGACGCTGCCGATGTGGCTGTTCCCGTACGCGACGTGGGCGGCGCTGCTGGGCATGGCGACGGTGCTGGTCCTGATGCTGTTCGACGACTCGGCCCGGCCGCAGCTGCTGTGGTCGTCCGGCGCTGCCGCCCTCGTGCTCGCGGTGGCGTGGGTGCGGGAGCTCCGGGCCCGCAGGGCCTGAACGGGGACCGGCCACGGGGCCGATGACGGCCAGGGCCCCCGCGCGGGGGCCCTGGCCGTTCTCAGGTGCGCAGGTACGAGGCCCCGTTGACATCGAGGACCGTGCCCGAGCTCCAGACCGCGCCGGGGGAGGCCAGGTAGAGCACGGCGGAGGCGATCTCCCGCGGGTCCGCGACACGGCCGAAGGGGCTCTGCGCCCGGATGTCCGCGCCCTCGGGCCCCTCCAGCCGCCCGGCGACGCGCTCAGTGGCGACGAAACCGGGTGCCACGGAAGCGACTGCGATGCCGTGCGGGGCGAGGGAGACGGCGAGCGACTGGCCCAGGGCGTGCAGCGCGGCCTTGGTCGCGCCGTAGGCGGGGTGGTCGGGTTCGCCCCGGAAGGCGCCGCGCGAGCCGACGTTGACGATGCGTCCCTCGCGCCCCGCGTCGATCATGCGGCGGGCGACGCGGTGGGTCAGGTTGGCGGCGCCGAAGAGGTTCACCTCGGCGGTCCGCCGCCAGGCCTGCTGCCAGTCCTCGTAGGAGGTTTCGGGCAGCGGGTGGGCGAGCATCACGGCGGCGTTGTTGACCAGGACGTCCACGCCGCCGAGCGCCTCGTCCGCCCCGGCCGCCAGGGCCTCGACCCCGGCCGGGTCGGCGAGGTCCGCTGCGAGCAGTACGTGTCCCTCCCCCTCCAGCGAGGCGAGGGTCTCCTGCGCGTCCGCCCGTCGGGCGGAGCAGTGCACGGCGACCCGGTCGCCCTGCCGGGCGAAGGCGGCCGCGATCGCCCGGCCGATGCCGCGGGAGGCGCCGGTGACGAGTACGCCCCGGCCGGTGTCGGGAAGCGCTGTCACGGTCAGGTCCATCGGCGGCTCCCTCGATCCGGTTTCTGTGGCGTCGCCGCGAGCGTACGGGCGTGATCACGAACCGTGAATCCGATGTCCGAATATCGGACAGGAAACGTCCGGTGATCGGACACTCGGCACACTGGGGCGCCCCGTCACCCCTTCCCGCACACCGGACAGGCACACCCCCGATGAGCCACAGCACCAGCACCAGCACCCTGACATCCCCCGGAACAGGGCGGACCGACGCCGCAGGATCGCCCCTCGGCAACGGACTCAAACAGCGCCACCTCTCGATGATCGCCCTCGGCGGTGTCATCGGCGCCGGACTCTTCGTCGGTTCCGGCGCCGGCATCGCCGCCGCGGGCCCCTCGATCGTGCTCGCCTACGCCGCCTCCGGGGTACTGGTGATGTTCGTGATGCGGATGCTCGGCGAGATGTCCGCCGCCGATCCCGCGTCCGGCTCCTTCTCCGTCCACGCCGAGCGGGCGATCGGCCCCTGGGCCGGGTTCACCGCGGGCTGGATGTTCTGGACGCTGCTGTGCGTGGGGGTGGCCATCGAGGCCATCGGCGCGGCGCACATCATGACCGGCTGGTTCCCGGGCACCCACTCCTGGATGTGGGTACTGGTCTTCATGGCGCTCTTCTGCGGGTCCAACCTGGCCGCGGTCTCGAACTTCGGCGAGTTCGAGTTCTGGTTCTCCGCCCTCAAGATCGCAGCCATCGGGCTCTTCCTGGGCCTGGGCGTGCTGGCCGTCCTCGGCGCGCTGCCCGGCACCGGCTCCCCCGGCGCCGCGAACCTGCTGCACGACGGCGGGTTCCTGCCCAACGGGGTGGACGGCCTGCTGGTCGGACTGCTGGCCTCGGTCGTCGCGTACGGCGGGCTGGAGACGGTGACCATCGCGGCCGCCGAGTCCGAGAACCCGGTCCAGGGCGTGGCCAGGGCCGTGAAGACCACCATGTGGCGGATCGCGATCGTCTACGTCGGCTCCATGCTGGTGATCGTCACCCTGCTCCCGTGGAACGACCCGGCGGTCGCCGCCGACGGCCCCTACGCCGCCACCCTGGACCACCTGGGCATACCGGCCGCCGGGGAGATCATGAACGTGGTGATCCTGGTCGCCCTGCTCTCCGCGATGAACGCCAACATCTACGGGTCCTCGCGCATGGCCTACTCCCTGGTCTCCCGCGGCCAGGGGCCGAGGGCGCTCGGCAAGCTGACCGGCCGCGTCCCGCGCCGGGCGGTGCTCGCCTCCTGCGGCTTCGGCTTCGTCACCGTGCTGCTGTCCTACTGGTACCCGGACACCCTGTTCGCCTGGCTGCTGAACATGGTCGGCGGAGTCATCCTCGTCGTCTGGGGCTTCATCGCCGTCTCGCAGTTCACGCTGCGCCGCCGGCTGGAGCGCGAGGCCCCCGGGAAGCTGGTCGTGCGGATGTGGGGCTTCCCGTACCTCACCTGGGTGGCGCTGGCCGGGGTGGCCGGAGTGCTGGCGCTGATGGCGCTGAGCGAGGACACCCGGACCCAGGTGATCTTCACCGGCGGGCTCACCGTCGCCCTCGCGGTGACCGGATACGTGATGCAGCGCCGGGCGGCGGCTGCCCGCTGACACGCGCTCGACGACAGGACGGCCCCGTGCGTTCGCACGGGGCCGTCCTGCGTTCCACAGAGGTGACCCTTGCATGTGAGGCGGAATAGATGCTGCTAGCGTGCAGTTGCACATTACTTGCAATTAGCGATTGGCGCGCCGAGGGGACCGGACGACACGCATGGCCACTTACACGCTTCCCGATCTTCCGTACGACTACGCGGCGCTGGAGCCGGTGATCAATCCGCAGATCATCGAGCTGCACCACGACAAGCACCACGCGGCCTACGTCGCGGGCGCCAACACCACGCTGGAGCAGCTCGCGGAGGCGCGCGACAAGGAGAACTGGGGCGCGCTGAACGGCCTGGAGAAGAACCTCGCCTTCCACCTCTCCGGCCACATCCTGCACAGCATCTACTGGCACAACATGGCGAGCCCCAAGACCGGCGAGGGCGGCGGCGAGCCGACCGCGGCCGACGGCGCGGGCGACCTCGCGGACGCGATCACCGAGTCCTTCGGCTCCTTCGCGAAGTTCAGGAAGCAGCTCACCTTCGCCTCCTCCGCGACGCAGGGCTCCGGCTGGGGCGTGCTCGCGTACGAGCCGGTCAGCGGCCGCCTGGTCGTCGAGCAGGTCTACGACCACCAGGGCAACGTGGGCGTCGCCAGCACGCCGATCCTGGTCTTCGACGCCTGGGAGCACGCCTTCTACCTGCAGTACAAGAACCAGAAGGTGGACTTCATCGAGGCCATGTGGAACGTCGTCAACTGGCAGGACGTGGCCAAGCGCTACGCCGACGCCAGGGCGAACACCCCGCTGCTGATCCCCGTCAAGGGCTGATCGCACCCCCGAGCCCGTCCGCCTCGTGATCGTCTTCTCACCCTTCACCGGCGGGCGCGTCCAGCAGAAGACCCCCGTGAGGACGTGACTCACGGGGGTCTTCTGTGTGCACCGGCACGGACCGACGGCACGGACTACTCGAAGGAGGGGCCCTTCGTGCGGGTGCGCTTGATCTCGTAGAAGCCGGGGGTGGAGGCGACGAGCAGGGTGCCGTCCCACAGCCGGGCGGCCGCCTCGCCGCGCGGGGTCGGGGTGACGACCGGCCCGAAGAAGGCCACGTCGTCGCCGTCGGTGCCGGGCACGGAGATCACCGGGGTGCCGACCTCCTGGCCGACCCGCTCGATGCCGTTGTCGTGGGAGGCGCGCAGCACCTCGTCGTACTCGTCGGAATCGGCGTAGGCGAGCAGCTCGGCCGGCAGGCCGACCTCCTCCAGCGCGGCTGCGATGACCTCGCGGGTCGGACCGAGGTCCTCGTTGTGGATGCGGGTGCCGAGCGCGGTGTACAGCTTCCCGGTGATCTCGTCGCCGTGCTTCTGCTGGGCCGCTATCACCACGCGCACCGGGGCCCAGCCCTTGGGGCCGAGCAGTTCGCGGTAGGACTCGGGCAGTTCGTCGAGCCTGTTCTCGTTGAGGACGGCCAGGCTCATCACGTGCCAGCGGACCTCTACGTCGCGGACCTTCTCGACCTCCAGCATCCAGCGAGACGTCATCCAGGCCCAAGGACAGAGCGGGTCGAACCAGAAGTCGACCGGGGTCCTCTCGCGCACCTGGGTGTCGGTCATGTCTCTCCTCAGTCCTGGGTCCCAACCGGAAAGAAGACGCCAACGGCGCGCCTTCTCCGTCGCCAACCAGGCAGGAGTCGCACACATTCCCCATGGGAGGATTCGTCGCAAGAACGCGATCACGCACGAAGGAGTGCACGTGCCCGGAGAGAATCTGTCCCGCGACGAGGCCCGCGAGCGGGCCGAACTGCTGTCCGTCGACGGGTACGGGGTGGTCCTCGACGTCAGGTCCGCGGTGGACGAGGCCGAACCGGCCGACGGCCCACGGACCTTCCGCTCGGTGACCACCATCCGCTTCCGGGCCAGGGCGGCCGGCGGCTCCACCTTCGCGGACCTGATCGCCCCTTCGGTGAACTCCGTGACCCTCAACGGGCGCGCACTGGACGTGGCCGCCGTCTTCGACGGGTCGCGGATCGCCTTGGACGGCCTGGCCGCGGAGAACGTCCTGGTGGTGGACGCGAACTGCGCCTACAGCCGGACGGGCGAAGGCATGCACCGCTTCGTGGACCCGGAGGACGGCGAGGTCTACCTCTACACCCAGTACGAGCCGGCGGACGCCCGGCGCGTGTACGCGAACTTCGAGCAGCCGGACCTGAAGGCGCCGTACCGCTTCGAGGTGACCGCGCCCGAGGGCTGGCAGGTGTGGAGCAACGGCGCGGAGGAGTCCCGGGAGGCCGGGGTCTGGCGGTTCGCCGAGACCCAGCCGATCTCGACGTACATCACGTGCGTGGTGGCGGGCCCGTACCACTACGTGACGGACACCTACACGCGCGGGGACCTGACCATCCCGCTCGGCGCGATGTGCCGCAAGGGGCTGGCCAGGCACTTCGACGCGGACGACGTCTTCCTGGTCACCAAGCAGGGCTTCGACCTCTTCCACGAGCTGTTCGACTACCCGTACCCCTTCGGCAAGTACGACCAGGCCTTCGTGCCGGAGTACAACCTGGGCGCGATGGAGAACCCGGGGATGGTGACCTTCCGGGAGGAGTACATCTTCCGCGGCAAGGTCACGCAGGCCTCGTACGAGCGGCGCGCGAACGTGATCCTGCACGAGATGGCGCACATGTGGTTCGGCGACCTCGTCACCATGAAGTGGTGGGACGACCTGTGGCTGAAGGAGTCCTTCGCCGACTTCATGGGCTCCTTCGGGCTGGTCGAGGCGACCCGGTTCGACCAGGCGTGGGTCACCTTCGCCAACAGCCGCAAGGCGTGGGCCTACCGTGCCGACCAGCTGCCGTCCACGCACCCGATCACGGCCGACATCCGTGACCTGGAGGACGCGAAGCTGAACTTCGACGGGATCACGTACGCCAAGGGCGCGGCGGTCCTCAAGCAGCTGGTCGCCTACGTGGGGCGCGAGGCGTTCCTGGAGGGCGCGCGGCGCTACTTCAAGGCCAACGCGTACGGGAACACCACGCTGGACGACCTGCTGTCGGTGCTCGCGGAGGTCTCCGGGCGGGACATGGCCGAGTGGTCGCGGGCCTGGCTGCAGACGGCGGGGGTGAACGTGCTGACCCCGGTGGTGACCTGCGACGCGGGCGGGCGCGTGACCGAGCTCGCGGTGGTGCAGGAGGGCGAGGAGCTGCGGCCGCACCGGGTCGCCGTCGGCCTGTACCGGCTGGATTCCGACGGCTCCCTGGTCCGCTACGCGCGGGCCGGGACGGACGTGTCGGGCGTACGGACCGTGGTCGCGGAGCTGGCGGGCCAGGAGCGGCCCGACCTGGTCCTGGTCAACGACGAGGACCTCACCTACTGCAAGATCCGCTTCGACGAGACCTCGCTGGCCACGCTGCGGGCGCACCTGGGCGACCTCACGGACCCCCTCGCCCGCGCGCTGAGCTGGTCGGCGCTGTGGAACCTGACGCGGGACGGGCTGATGCCCGCGCGTGACTTCGTCTCGCTGCTGCTCGCGCACGCGGGGCGGGAGACGGACGTCGGCGTGCTGCAGATGCTGCACGCGCAGGCGCTGAGCGCGGTCAAGCACTACGCGGCGCCCCACTGGCGCGAGCAGGGCGGCCGGGAGCTGGCGGCGGGAGCACTGCACGAGCTGCGGCGGGCGGAGCCGGGGTCGGAGCACCAGCTGACGTGGGCCCGCTTCTTCGCGGCGAGCGCGGCGACGGAGGGCGACTTCCAGCTGCTGCTCGGACTGCTGGACGGCTCGGCGCGGATCGACGGGCTGGAGGTGGACCAGGAGCTGCGCTGGGACTTCCTGCTGCCGCTGACGGCGCACGGCGCGGTCGACGAGGGCGTGCTCAGCGCCGAACTGGCGCGGGACGACACGGCGTCGGGCAAGCGGCACGAGGTGCGCTGCCTGGCGGCGCGGCCGTCGGCGGCGGTGAAGGACCAGGCGTGGGCGGCGGTCGTCGAGTCGGACGCGCTGTCGAACGCGCTGGTGGAGGCGACGATCGCGGGCATGCAGCAGTCCTCGCAGCGGGGCCTGCTCGCGGCTTACACGGAGCGCTACTTCGAGGTGATCGAGCGGGTGTGGGCGGACCGGTCGATCCAGATCGCCATGGACGTGGTGAAGGGGCTGTACCCCGCGCTCCAGGACTCCGAGTCCACCGTCGCGGCGACGGACGCCTGGCTGTCGGCCCACCCTTCGGCTCCGCCGGCCCTGCGCCGACTGGTCCTGGAGTCCCGCGACGACCTGGCCCGCGCGCTGCGCGGCCAGTCCTGCGACGGGGCGGCCGCGAGCCAGGGCGTGCGGCGGCTGTGACAGGCACGGCGTGACCCCTCGAACGCCGGCGGGACCCCGGGGCGCCGCACACCGGCAACCCGGCCCCGCCGGCGTTCGGGGCACGGGGGCCAGGGGACGGGGCGGGGCACGGGGGCCGGGGGCGGCACGGCGACGCAACCCATCGGCAGTCGAACGCCCGTACTTTAGCCCCGGCTTGTCCCGATTTGCCGACGGACGTGTAACAGGGGTTAGCGAGGTCGCGGCCTGAGGGAATCACCGCGTCATGAACCAGAACGCACCCCTCCCCCTCACCCACCTCACCGGCAGCCGCCCCCGCGTGCTGACCCTGGCCCAGCTCCGTGAGCACGGCGTCACCGCCTCCGACGCCGCCGAACGGCCCTGGCAGCAGATCCTGCCCGGGGTGTTCCTGCTCCACTCGGGCCCCGCGACCAGCGAGGAGCGGCTGCACGCCGCGCTGCTCTACGCGGGACGGCGCGGCGGCGAGGCCATGATCACCGGGATGGCGGCGCTCGCGCTGTACCGGTTCTCCTCCGCGCCCCCGCTGCTCGCCCTCTCCCACATCGACGTGCTCGTGCCCGGCACCCGGCGGCTGCGCTCCACCGGGGACGTGCGCATCGTCCGCTCGCACGCCGCGCCGCGCTCCCAGGAGGTGACCGGACTGCCGGTCGCTCCCGTCGCGCGGGCCGTCGCCGACGCCGTCGCCCAGCTCTCCGACGCCGGCACGGTACGCCGCCTGCTCAGCGAGGCCGTGCGCGGCGGCCACTGCGAACCGGCCGCCGTCGTACGGGAGCTGACGGTGGCCCGGCTGCTGAACCGCCCGCACGTGGTCGACGCCGTCGAGTCGCTCCTCGCGGAGGGCCGGGCCATGGCCGAGGACCGGCTCTACCACCTCGTACGGGGCTACGACCTGCCCGAGCCCGTGTGGAACGCGGATCTGCGGCTGCCCGGCGGGCCGCACCTCGGCGGGGTCGACGCGTACTGGCCCGAGCACTCCGTCGCCGTCGAGATCGACACCCGCGCCCCGCGTCAGGGCGAGGACGAGCAGTGGTCCGAGTGCGTGCGCAAGCGGGAGACGCTGGAGCGGCTCGGGGTGACCGTCATCCACATCACCCCGCGCAAGCTCCGCGACTGGCCCGAGCAGCAGGCGGCGGTCGTCCGGACCGCCCTGACGGCGTCCGGCGGCCGCGAGCCCGCCGCCTATCTGGTGGTGCTCCCCCGGTGAGGCGGCAGCGGCGGATTGGCCGGGGAGTACTCCGGGGCGCTCCACCGCAGCCGCCCCGGATGCACGCTCTCCACGACCGATTCCACGCGGAAGCGCACGCGCCGCTCTCCGGCGGCCCCGAACTCGGTCCGCGCCCGGCCGCTGAGCTGGAGCAGAGCGCCGCTCTCCCAGTCCGGGAAGAGCAGCCCGGCCCGCGGATCGGCCACCAGGTTGCCCAGCGTCAGGAACATGGCGTTGCCCGCGTAGTCCGGCCAGGCCAGCTCCACCGGCGAGAGCACCTCGACGAAGCCCGGCAGCCCGCCCCGGTGGCTGGCGTCGGCCCCGTCCGCCTCCGCCGTCGTGGCCACGAAGAACGTGTCGGCCGCGCGGACCGCCCGCTGCTGGTCCGGAGTGAGCGCCCGGCCGCGCCGCACGACACCGGCTCCCGCGGCCGCCAGGTCCAGCGGCTGCCGCTTCTGCAGGTACTTGGGGCAGTTGGCGAACACCTGCTCGGCGTGGACGGCGAACCCGCCCGCGGTGACGCCGAGGGTTCCGTTCAGCCGCATCCGGCGGCGGGTGCGCGGGTCGAGCGCGATGGTGCCGACCCGGGTCCCGGCGGTGGCGAGGGCCTCCGCGAGCGGGTCGCCGGCCGGTAGTCCGCCGGCGACCGCGATCCGGTCCGGCCCGGTGGCCCGTACGAAACCCGGCGCCCCGGTGAGCAGCGAGGCCCACATCCGCCCCGCGCCGTCGGCTGCGCCGACGACCAGGTGGGGCTGGAGCCCCAGGAAGGCCGCGGCGACGTCCCGGATGCCAGTGCCGATCGAGCGGCCGACGTGCTCGGCGAGTTCCCGTACGCCGACCTTTTCCTGCACTGCCAGCGAGCCCGGGTGGTAGGCCCCACCCATTAGAAGAATCCGCAGGTCGGAGCCCCGGGGGTCGGAGCTTCAGCGCCTTCGGCGCCGGTCGGCGCGAAGATCTCCAGGCGAGTGCCGTCCGGGTCGTGGAAGAAGATGCCGCCGGAGGCCGCCCCTTCGCCGTGGGCGACGACCCCCTCGTACGCGAACTCCACGCCCAGCGAGCGCAGCCGCTCCTCGTACTGCCGCACGTCCTCGATGGCGCCGGCCGAGAGCGCCAGGTGGTGCAGTCCGGCCGAGGCCGGGGCGAAGGCGCCGTCGGCCTGCTGCCACAGGGTGAGGACGAGCTCGCCGTCCTGGCCGAGGAGGGCGAAGCGGCGCGCTTCCTCCTTGCCCTCCCCCAGCACCTGGAAGCCGAGGGCGTCCCGGTAGAAGGCGAGCGAGCGGTCCAGATCGGTGACGTTCAGACCCACGTGGCCGGTGCGGAGCGTGCTGATGACCGACGTCATGACGGTTCCCTTCCCAAGGCTGTTTCCAGCCGGATGGTTCTAACCTTCTAAATCGAGATTAAGGGTTAGAGCGAGCAGCGTCAACCGGTCACGTACTCTTGAGGGGTTAGCGGGAGTGCGAGAGGGGTCAGGGACATGGCGGCGGCGGATCCACGACCCCTGACCGGTGAGCCGGTCGCCCTCGACCTGCTGAACACCCGCTGGGTCGCGGACGGCGAACCCCTGGACCTCTTCGCGGGCGCCGGCGGCCTCACCCGGGTCGAAGGGCTCGCGGTCTGGCTGGAGAGCACCGGCCTGGCCGACCGCTTCCGCGCGGACGCCGCGACCCTCGTCCACCTGCTGACCGCCCGCGAGGCGCTGGCCCGCGCGGTGGCGGACCCGGCCGACGGGAGCGCCCGCGCCCTGGTCGACGCGGTACTGGAGCACGGCCGGATCCGGCCGACCCTGACCACCGAAGGACCGGGCGAGCGGACCGAGTTCGACGATCCGACCTGGGGTCCGGCCTGGACGGCCGCCCGGAACTACCTGGAGCTGCTGGCCGGCGCACCCGACCGGATCCGCAAGTGCGCCTCCGCATCGTGCGTCCTGCACTTCCACGACATCTCGCGCAACGGCACCCGACGCTGGTGCTCGATGGCCGCCTGCGGAAACCGGGCGAAAGCCTCCCGCCACTACGCGCGCACGCGCGTGCGCTGAAACCCCGGAAGTTGTCACACCCGATCCCGGGCCGCGCTCTGGTCCAGTCCTGACATGCAGTCGGGAAGTCTACAAATCCACTCATCAGACCACTGGGTTCATCCACGTCTGTCCCGGTAAGGCCGTGCTGGCGGAAACCCCGCACTGGCGAGAGTCCGCCATGACAGGTCTCGGTCAATGACAAGGCTCCCCAAAGAGCTGTCGCGTGAGGAAAGCTGACCGGTCATCCGGCACCGAAATCCGGACCGTATCTTTCACTTACCAGGGATGCTGATGACCCTCGAATCCCCCAGCTCCATACCCGGGGCCAGACGCGCGGCGCGCGTCGCGGCCGCGGCCGGCCTGGTCGCCGCCCTCGCGGCCTCCGGCGCCGCGCCCGTCTTCGCCGCCTCGGGCGCCGACAAGCCCGGCACCAACCCGGCCGTGAAGTCGGCCGACCAGAAGCTCGGTTCGGCCGACG
Source organism: Streptomyces sp. NPDC056224 (assembly GCF_042267665.1). Taxonomy (NCBI): domain Bacteria; kingdom Bacillati; phylum Actinomycetota; class Actinomycetes; order Kitasatosporales; family Streptomycetaceae; genus Streptomyces; species Streptomyces sp. NPDC056224. The sequence continues at coordinate 129,434 of NZ_JBHJTK010000017.1, read as the reverse complement.
CGGAGCTGCTCCAGGAGGCCAAGGCCAAGGGTGACGCGAACGTCACCGTCATGGTCGCGACCGCCCCCGGCCAGACCAAGCAGGTGGCCGACCAGCTCGACGCCGTCCAGGGCGCCTCGGTGGGCCAGACGTACGACAAGCTCGGCTACGTGCGCGCCACCCTGCCCACCGGCAAGGCGGAGGCCGCACTGAAGGCGGCCGCCAAGCTGTCCACGGTGCACGGCATCGACCTGCGGCACGAGATCCAGCTGCCCGACCCGCGCCCCGACACCCACGGCGAGTCGGGCGCGGTCAAGAAGACCGCGGCCGAGACGTACGCGGCGCCGGACAAGAACACCCCGGCGAAGAACCCGTACAACCCGTCCTTCGAGACGGGCGCCGTCGACTTCGTCGCGAAGAACCCGCAGGCCGACGGCCGCGGCGTGACCATCGGCGTCCTGGACTCGGGCGTCGACATCAGCCACCCGGCCCTGCAGAAGACCACCACCGGCGAGCGCAAGATCGTCGACTGGGTGACCGCGACCGACCCGATCGCCGACGGCGACGCCACCTGGCGCGCCCAGATCACCCCGGTCACGGCCGCCGGCGGCACCTTCACCGCCGGCGGCCAGAGCTGGAAGGCCCCGGAGGGCAGCTTCCAGTGGAGCCGCTTCAGCGAGTCGATCACCGCCAACGGTGACATGAAGGGCGACGTCAACCGGGACGGGGACACCACCGACCGGTTCGGCCTGCTCTACGACGTCGCCGCCGGCACCGTCCGCGTCGACACCGACCAGGACGGCGACTTCACGAACAACGAGCCGATGAAGCCGTACAAGGACGGCTACCAGATCGGCTACTTCGGCACGGACAACCCGGCGACCGACGTCGCCGAGCGCATCCCGTTCGTGATCGAGATCCGCAAGGACGTCCCGATGGACCCGCTGGGCGGTGACTGGGTCGGCAAGAAGGCCGACTTCGTCAACGTCGGCATCATCGAGTCCGAGCACGGCACGCACGTCGCCGGCATCACCGCCGCCCACAGCCTGTTCGGCGGCAAGATGAACGGCGAGGCGCCCGGCGCGAAGATCGTCTCCTCGCGCGCCTGCACCTGGTCCGGCGGCTGCACCAACATCGCGCTGACCGAAGGCATGATCGACCTCGTCGTCAACCGCGGCGTCGACATCGTCAACATGTCGATCGGCGGCCTCCCGGCGCTGAACGACGGCAACAACGCGCGCTCCGAGCTCTACAAGAACCTCATCGACACCTACGGTGTCCAGCTCGTCATCTCGGCGGGCAACGAGGGCCCCGGTGTCAACACCATCGGCGACCCCGGCCTCGCGGACAAGGTCATCTCCGTGGGCGCCTCCGTCTCCAAGGAGACCTGGGCCGCCAACTACGGCTCCGGCGTGACCAAGAAGTACAACATGTTCCCCTTCTCCTCGCGCGGTCCGCGTGAGGACGGCGGGTTCACCCCGACCATCACCGCCCCCGGCGCCTCGATCAACACGATCCAGACCTGGCTGCCCGGCGCCCCGGTGAAGGAGGCCGGCTACAGCCTGCCGGCCGGTTACGGCATGCTCCAGGGCACCTCGATGTCCTCGCCGCAGGCGGCGGGCGCCAGCGCCCTGCTGATCTCGGCCGCCAAGCAGCAGAAGATCGCGCTCTCCCCGGCGTCCCTGCGCACCGCGCTCACCAGCACCGCGAAGAAGATCGAGGACGTCCCGGCGCACGCCCAGGGCTCGGGCCTCATCGACGTCAACGGCGCGTGGGAGTCCATCCAGCGCGGCGCGAAGGCGAACGAGTTCACGGTCAAGGCGCCGGTCGACACCGCGATCGACCAGTTCCTGAAGACCCCGGGCTTCGGCACCGGCGTGTACGACCGCGAGGGCGGCCTCAAGGTCGGCCAGAAGAAGGTCTACAACGTCGTCGTCACCCGCACCACGGGCGTCAAGTACGGCACCCGGCACAACCTGAGCTGGCGCAACAACGACGGCACCTTCAAGGTCATCGGCGGCTACGACTACGTCACCCTGCCGCTGAACAAGCCCGTCACCATCAAGGTCGAGGCCAACGCCAAGTCGGGCGGCGTCCACAGCGGCATCCTGCAGCTGGACGACGAGACCACCGAGGGCATCGACAAGCAGATCCTGACGACCGTCGTCGCGGCGACCCCGCTGACGGCCCCGTCGTTCACCCTGTCGGACACCTCGTCCGTGCAGCGCAACAGCCACAAGTCGTACTTCGTGACCGTCCCGGCGGGCGCGAAGACCCTTGAGGTCGCCCTCGGCGGTCTCGCGGCAGGCAGCCAGACGCGCTTCATCTCGATCCACCCGTACGGTGTGGGCGTCGAGGACAGCGCGACGACCCAGTGCTACCCGAACTACGACAACCCGGCGAACAAGTGCCGCCCCGACCTGCGCTCGTACGCCGAACCGCAGCCGGGCGTCTGGGAGATCGAGGTCGAGTCGCGCCGTACGTCGCCGCTGCTCGACAACCCGTTCAAGCTGGACGTCTCCGTGCTCGGCGCGGCCTTCGACCCCGAGGTCGCGAAGCTCGCCGAGGTCAAGGCGGGCACCCCGGCGCCGGTCCAGTGGACCGTCAAGAACGAGGCCTCGGCCATCTCCGGCGGCAAGCTCCAGGGCGGCCAGCTGGGCTCCGCGAAGGTCGCCGTGCCGACCATCGCGAACGGTGAGACCCAGACCAGCGAGGTCACGATCGGCGAGGGCGTCTCCCGCCTCGACATCTCGATCGGCAAGGTCTCCGACACCGCCGCCGACCTCGACCTCGAGGTCTACAAGGACGGCGTCAAGGTCGGCTCCTCCGCCGACGGCGACTCCGAGGAGGCCGTGAGCCTGGCCAACCCGGCCGCGGGCACCTACACCGTCAAGGTGATCGGCTACGCGATCCCGTCCGGTTCCACCACGTACGACTACCGCGACGTGTACTACTCGGACGCCCTCGGCAAGGTCCAGGTCGACGAGAGCGCCGCCGTGAACCTCGCCAACGGCGCCACCGCGACCGTCTCGGCGAACGTGCTGGTCAACGGCGCGGCCCCCGAGGGCCGGCTGCTGTTCGGCCAGGTCAACCTGCTCAACGCCCGCGGCACCGCCGCCGGCACGGGCAACGTGCAGATCGAGAAGGTCACCCCGTAACGGTGTGACCGCGTGAAGGAGGGGCCGGTGCTCGCGAGACGAGCACCGGCCCCTTCGCGTTGCCCGCCGCCGGATGGTCGCCCTGCGGTCCGCCGCGCCCGGACACCGGACCCTCCGGATCGGCTACCCACCGGCTCTGACCTGGCGAAACGGGTCCGGCGGGGACGTGCGACACTCCCCTCACACAGCCGTCGCGGGAGTTCACATTCCGGACACCGTCCGTTCCTCGGACAATGGATTGGACAAGGCTCGTGGGGTCGAACGCATGATGGCTCCACGCGCGCCCGCGTCGTACGTACCAAAGGAGTCACCGTGAGGGTCGGAATCGTCGGAGCCACCGGACAGGTCGGCGGAGTCATGCGCGGCATCCTCGCCGAGCGGAAGTTCCCGGTGGACGAGCTGCGGCTGTTCGCCTCGGCCCGTTCCGCGGGCTCCACCCTCGAGTGGGAGGGCCGGGAGATCACCGTCGAGGACGCGTCCACGGCCGACTACTCGGGCCTGGACATCGTGCTCTTCTCCGCGGGCGGCGCCACCTCCAGGGTCCTCGCCGAGAAGGTCGCCTCGCAGGGCGCCGTCGTGATCGACAACTCCTCCGCCTGGCGCGGCCACCCCGAGGTCCCCCTCGTCGTCTCCGAGGTCAACCCGCACGCGGCCCGCAACCGCCCCAAGGGCATCATCGCGAACCCGAACTGCACCACGATGGCCGCGATGCCGGTGCTGCGCCCGCTGCACGAAGAGGCCGGCCTGTCCGCGCTGATCGCGACCACCTACCAGGCCGTGTCGGGCTCGGGCCTGGCCGGTGTCGCCGAGCTCAAGAGCCAGGCCTGCGCGGTCTCCGAGACCGCCGACCAGCTGACCTTCGACGGCGGCGCGGTGGACTTCCCGGAGCCGGCCGTCTACAAGCGGCCCATCGCCTTCAACGTCGTCCCGCTCGCTGGCTCGATCGTGGACGACGGGTCCTTCGAGACCGACGAGGAGCAGAAGCTCCGCAACGAGTCCCGCAAGATCCTGGAGATCCCGGAGCTCAAGGTGTCGGGCACCTGCGTGCGCGTGCCGGTCTTCTCCGGTCACTCCCTCCAGATCAACGCCCGCTTCGACCGGCCGATCAGCGTCGAGCGCGCCTACGAGCTGCTGGAGGACGCTCCGGGCGTCGAGCTGTCGGAGATCCCGACCCCACTCCAGGCCGCCGGCAAGGACGCCTCGTACGTGGGCCGCATCCGCTCCGACGAGACGGTCGACAACGGCCTCGCGCTGTTCCTCTCGAACGACAACCTGCGCAAGGGCGCGGCCCTGAACGCGGTCCAGATCGCCGAGCTCGTCGCCGAGGAGCTCCGCGGCTGATCCCGGTCGCACGGCTGAGGGGCGGCGCCGTGACGGCGCCGCCCCTCGGTCGTGTCAGGGCCTGCGCACCTCGAAGAGGAAGCAGCCGAACTCGGCGGCCCGCACGTGCACGAGGGCCACCTCGGGATCGGCGAACGCCTCGCCCAGGGCGAGATCGATGACGCCGTCCGGCTCCTCGCCGAGCTCCAGCACCCGGCCGCCGAGGATGTGCCCCCGGGCGCTGTACCGCCGGGCGGTGCGCCGCACGCCCGGCCGGGCGAAGGGGTACGCGTCGGGGTACGCGTCCCCGCCCGCCGGCCCGCCGCAGTCCTGCGCGTGGATGAAGACGGGCCCCTGCTCGTCGTACGCGCCCGGGTCCGCGCCGGTCGCGGCGGCCCAGCGCCGCAGGGGTGCGTACGAGACGAGCGCGATCCGCTCCCCGGCCGCGCTCGGCCGCAGGCAGCACCTGAGCGGCGCGCCGCCCTCCTCGTCGGTGTACGGGACGCGGTGGCGCCCCCCGTCGTCACGTGCCCGCAGCTCGGCGAGCGCCGCCGCCCCGATGGGCCTTGCCTGATGTCCGATGCTCATGCCCACCAGCGTCCCCGCGGACGGCCGCCGTGTCCGGCAGGTTTCCGACCTCGCGTTCGCCCGTGGATTACTCCGACGCGACGGCCCTGGCCTCGTGGAAAGATGGCGGGCACCGTCACCATCGAAGGAGATGAACGCGTGCCAGGCACGAATCTCACCCGTGAAGAGGCTCAGCAGCGGGCAAAGCTGCTGACCGTCGACTCCTACGAGATCGACCTCGATCTCAGCGGCGCGCAGGAGGGCGGCACGTACCCGTCCGTGACCACCGTGCGCTTCCAGTCGGCCGAGGCCGGGGCCGAGACCTTCATCGACCTGGTCGCCCCGGCCGTGCACGAGGTCGTCCTGAACGGCAAGGCGCTGGACGTCGCCGCCGTCTTCCGGGACTCCCGCATCACGCTGGCGCACCTCGCCGCCGGGGCGAACGAGCTCCGGGTCGTCGCGGACTGTGCGTACACCAACACCGGCGAGGGCCTGCACCGCTTCGTCGACCCGGTCGACCAGCAGGCCTACCTGTACACCCAGTTCGAGGTGCCGGACGCGCGGCGGGTCTTCGCGAGCTTCGAGCAGCCCGACCTGAAGGCCACGTTCCAGTTCACCGTGACGGCCCCCGAGGGCTGGACGGTCATCTCGAACTCACCACGCGACGTTTCGCAGGGGGCCGAGCCCAAGGACCGGGTGTGGGCCTTCGAGCCGACCCCGCGCATCTCCTCGTACATCACCGCGCTGATCGTCGGCCCGTACCACGCCGTGCACAGCTCCTACGAGGGCCGGGACGGGCAGTCCGTGCCGCTCGGCATCTACTGCCGCCCCTCGCTCGCCGAGTTCCTCGACGCGGACGAGATCTTCGACGTGACGCGGCAGGGCTTCGACTGGTTCCAGGAGAAGTTCGCCTACGACTACCCGTTCGCCAAGTACGACCAGCTCTTCGTCCCGGAGTTCAACGCGGGCGCCATGGAGAACGCGGGCGCGGTCACCATCCGCGACCAGTACGTCTTCCGCTCGAAGGTGACGGACGCGTCGTACGAGCTGCGCGCGGAGACCATCCTGCACGAGCTCGCCCACATGTGGTTCGGCGACCTCGTGACCATGGAGTGGTGGAACGACCTGTGGCTGAACGAGTCGTTCGCCACCTACACCTCGATCGCCTGCCAGGCCTACGCCGAGGGCTCGAAGTGGCCGCACGCGTGGACCACCTTCGCCAACTCCATGAAGACCTGGGCCTACCGGCAGGACCAGCTGCCGTCCACCCACCCGATCATGGCGGACATCCGTGACCTGGACGACGTCCTGGTCAACTTCGACGGCATCACGTACGCCAAGGGCGCCTCGGTGCTCAAGCAGCTCGTCGCCTACGTCGGCATGGACGCCTTCTTCAAGGGCGTGCAGGCGTACTTCAAGGCGCACGCGTTCGGCAACACGCGCCTGTCCGACCTGCTCGGCGCCCTGGAGGAGACCTCGGGCCGCGACCTGGCCGCCTGGTCGAAGGCGTGGCTGGAGACGGCCGGCATCAATGTCCTGCGGCCGCAGATCACCACCGACGCCGCCGGTGTCATCACGGCCTTCGCGGTCCGCCAGGAGGCCCCGGCCCTGCCGGCCGGTGCGAAGGGCGAGCCGGTCCTGCGCCCCCACCGGATCGCGATCGGCCTGTACGAGCTCCAGGACGGCCGCCTCGTGCGCACCGACCGGATCGAGCTGGACATCGACGGCGCGCTGACGGCGGTGCCGGAGCTCGTGGGCCGCACCCGGCCGACCGTCGTGCTGCTCAACGACGACGACCTGTCGTACGCGAAGGTCCGTCTGGACGAGGCCTCCCTCGCCAACGTCACCGCGCACCTGGGGGACTTCGCCGAGTCCCTGCCGCGCGCGCTGTGCTGGGCGTCGGCCTGGGACATGACGCGGGACGGCGAGCTCGCCACCCGCGACTACCTGGCGCTGGTCCTCTCGGGCATCGCCAAGGAGTCCGACATCGGCGTCGTGCAGTCGTTGCACCGCCAGGTGAAGATGGCCATCGACCTGTACGCCGACCCGGCGTGGCGCGAGGAGGGTCTGGCGACCTGGACCGAGGCCACGCTGGAGCACCTGCGCGCGGCCGAGCCGGGCAGCGACCACCAGCTGGCGTGGGCGCGCGCCTTCGCGGCCACGGCCCGCACCGAGGGTCAGCTGACCTACCTGTCGGCGCTGCTGGACGGCGCGGCCGAGGTCGAGGGCCTGGTCGTCGACACCGAGCTGCGCTGGGCGTTCCTGGAGCGCCTCGCCGCGACGGGCGTCGCCGGTGAGGCGGCCATCGCGGCCGAGGTGGAGCGGGACTCCACGGCGGCGGGCGAGCGCCACGCGGCGACCGCCCGGGCCGCGCTCCCGACGGCGGAGGCCAAGGCCGCGGCGTGGGCCTCGGTGGTGGAGTCCGCCGACCTGCCGAACGCGGTGCAGGAGGCCGTGATCGGCGGCTTCGTCCAGACCGACCAGCGCGAGCTGCTGGCCCCGTACGCCGAGAAGTACTTCGCGGCGGTCAAGGGCGTCTGGGAGACCCGCAGCCACGAGATCGCCCAGCAGATCGCGGTGGGCCTGTACCCGTCCCTGCTGGTCTCCCAGGAGACCCTGGACGCGACGGACGCCTGGCTGGCCTCGGCCGAGCCGAACGCGGCCCTGCGCCGCCTGGTCTCGGAGTCCCGCGCGGGCGTCGAGCGCGCGCTGAAGGCCCAGGCGGCCGATTCCGCTGCCGCTCGGGCCTAGTTCCCGTTGCCACGGTGGCGCCGGTCGGTCCCGTGGCGTCCGGCGCCGTGCCTCGCAGGGCGGAGGGGCGCCCGTGTACTGGACGTACTCGGGCGCCCCGAGTACCCGGCGAGGTGCGGTGCCCGGGGCCCCTCCCAGTGGTAGCCGGGGGGAGGGGCCCCGGGCCGGGCGCCACGGTGACGACGGGGCCCGAGGGGCTCCAGGGCTCTGCCCGTAACCGCGGGGCGAGGTCGTCCCGCGGGTACGGCGCCGCCCCCGGCGGGCTCTGCCCCCGGCCCCCCGTGCCCCGCCAGGTGACACCACCGGCCCCCGCCGGCGGTTGAGGTGCGGGCGCGGAGCACCGTACGGGGTCCGGGGCGAAGCCCCTGGGAAGAAGGGAAGGGCGGGTAGGGGACGGCCCGTGCGGCGGCCCGGCTACCCGCCGGCGGCGGCGCGCAGGGCCGCCAGCACGTGGGCCACCGCGGGAGCGGACTCGGCGCCGCGCCGGACCGCCGCGATGACGTGGCGCGTGGGCCGGTCGTGGGCGAGGACCCGGACCGCCACGCCCGAGGCGCGGCTCGACACCATGCGGGGGACCAGCGCCACGCCCATCCCCGCCTCGACCATGGCCAGGATCGCGGTCCAGCCGGACGCCGAGTGCGCCTGCTCCGGGACGAAGCCCGCGGCCTCGCAGGCGCCCCGGGCGATCTGCGACCAGGGGCCGCTGCCGCCGTAGATCCACGGGTCGCCGGACAGGTCCGCCAGCCGCAGCTCCGGCGCGGCCGCCAGCGGATGGCCGGGCGGGAGCGCCACGTCCAGCGGGTCCTCCAGGAGCGTCACCCGGGTGAACCGGGGATCCCGCGCGGTCGGCGCGTGGGCCGCCAGCGACAGCGCCACGTCCACGGCCCCGGCCGACAGCAGCTCGTACGACTCCGCCGCCTCCGTCTCCCGCACCCGGACCTCCACCCCGGGGTGCGAGCGCCGCAGCGCCGCCACCGCCGGAACGACGAGCGCCGGTACGGCGGTCGAGAAGGCGCCGACCCGTACCTCCCCCGCGTCCCCGGCGAGGTAGCCGGCCAGCTCGGCGTCGGCCCGCTCCAGCTGCGCGAACACGGCCTCCACGTGCCGCAGTACGAGATGCGCGGCGTCGGTGAGCCGGACCCCGCGGCCCTGCGCCTCCAGCAGCACCACCCCCAGCTGCCGGGCGAGGTTCGTCAGCTGCTGCGAAACGGCCGAGGGCGTCATGTGCAGCGCCTCGGCCGTCGCGGTCACGGTCCCCTGTTCGGCGAGGGTCCGCAGGATCCGCAGCTTCTTGATGTCCCACTCGGTCATGGGCCCGAACCTACCGCCGGGCACCCAGGCCGACTCCGCCGAGGATCAGCGCCATGCAGAGCAGCTGCGCCGGTCCGGTCGCCTCGCCGATGAGCAGGAAGCCGAGGATCGCCACGCACACCGGCTGGAGGTAGTAGACGACTCCGGCGCGGGCGGCTCCGATGATCGAGACGGCCTTGTTCCAGGCGAAGAAGGCGACCGCCGAGGAGAACACCCCGACGTACAGGAGCGGTCCGACCGTTCCGGCGGTGGCCTCGAAGCCGCCCTGGACGGAGAGGGAGACGGCGTAGGCCGGTGCCAGCATCAGCGCGCCGAGCACGAAGGTGGTGATCAGGAAGGCCAGGCCGCCCAGGTCGGCGGGCTTGCGCTTGAGCAGTGCGCTGTACGTGGCGAAGGCCAGGGCCGCGGCGAACATCCACAGGTCTCCGGCGCCGAAGTCGAAGCCGAGGGAGCCGTCGCCGACCAGCAGCAGCACGCCGAACGCGGCGAGCAGCAGTCCGAAGGTGCGCCGGGCGCCGAGCCGTTCGCCGCCGAGGCGGGCGTACAGCGCCATGACGACCGGCGAAGCGGCCATGATCATGCCCATGTTGGAGGCGGAAGTGGTCAGTCCGGCCTGGTGCACGAGGGTGTTGTAGAGCGCGACGCCGAACAGCGAGGCGAGGGCGATGAAGCCGAGGTGCCGGGCGATCAGGGCCCGCTGCTGCCAGGCCTGGCGGGCGGCGAAGGGGGCGACCGCGAGGGTGGCGATGATCCAGCGCCAGAACACGGCCTGGACGGGCGGGACGCTGTCGGCCATCCCCCGCGTGGCGACGAAGCTGCCGGACCAGACGACCGTCGCGAGCAGGGCGAGGAGGACGCCGAGACCGGCGGCCCCCTTCTTCCCCGGCACTGCGGGCTTGCCTCGCCGGGCGGTGCGGACGCGGTCCATGACGGCCACTGTGTGTCTTCCCCTCGGGGTCGGATCTGTTGTCGGGGACTACCGTCGCACCCGCCCATCACTCAGGTCCATCGAAATGTTTTGATCGATCTGTTCAGTTGAACTGAAAGGTTTGGCCTTCCCCGCCGGACGGGCGGCAGCGAGCTGACCGGCGACGGTGGCTCCGAAGGCGATCGCCATGCCGGCCAGCTGTACGGGGGTCAGCGCCTGCCCGAGGGCGGCCCAGCCGATGACGGCGGCGGTGAGCGGGGAGAGCGGCGAGAGCAGGGTGACCGAAGTGGCGGTGAGCCGCCCGATGCCGCGGAACCAGAGCCAGTACGCGATTCCGGTGTTGATCAGCATCATGTAGCCGTAGCCGAGGAAGGCCCTGCCGTCGAGCACGGGTGGCGCCCCTTCGGCGAGCGCGGCGACCGGGATGATGACCAGCCCGCCCGCGGTGAGCTGCCAGCCGGCCACCGCCAGCGCGCCGACGCCCTCGGGGCGGCCCCAGCGCTTGGCCATGACCGTACCCGCGCCCATGGAGGCGGAGGAGACCACCCCGGCGACGACGCCGACGAGGTCGAGCCCCGCCTCGGCGGTGAGGACGACCATGCTCACGCCGAACGCTCCCACGACGGCCGCGAGTACGGTGCGCAGCCTCGCCCGTTCCCCGAGGACGAGGGCGGCGAGTCCGATGACGAACAGCGGGCCGACGGCGCCGAGGACGGCCGCGACCCCGCCGGGCAGCCGGTAGGCGGAGAGGAACAGCAGCGGGAAGAAGGCGCCGATGTTGAGCGTGCCGAGGACGGCGGACCTCCACCACCACCGGCCCTTCGGCAGGGTGCGGGCGAGGGCGGTCAGCAGCACTCCGGCGGGCAGGGCCCGCATCACCCCGGTGAACAGCGGCCGGTCGGGCGGGAGCAGCTCGGTGGCCACGAAGTAGGTCGAGCCCCAGGAGACGGGGGCGAGGGCGGTCAGGGCGACGGTGGCCGAGCGCTTCATGGCGGCTGGCTCCTCGATCGGGTGAGGAAGGGGCGCGAGGGGCGAACGGCCGGACCGGCCGACGGGCGGGACCGGCCGAAGGGCGGGACCGGCCGACGGGCGGGACCGGCCGACGGGCGGGACCGGCCGACGGGCGGGACCGGCCGAAGGGCGGGACCGGCCGAAGGGCGGCTCAGGCGGCGGCGTACACCGGGGTGCGCGGGGCGGTGGCCGGCGGCTGCGCGTACACGGCCTCGGCCGGCAGGTGCCGCTCCAGCCGGATCAGCGCGAGGGCGGCGCCGAGCGCGGCGACGGTCAGGACGGCCCAGGGCAGTCGGCCGTCGACGGCCAGCAGGGCGGTGAACAGGGAGGGGGCCAGCGCACTGGCCAGCGAGTAGGACAGCTGATAGGTGGCCAGGTAGCGGCCACGGACGGCTTCGGGGGCCGCGGAGACCGACAGGGCGCCCCCGGAGGGGCTGTGCACCAGTTCGCCGAGGGTGTAGACCACGACGATGACCAGCAGGGCGACGAGTGTGGCGCGCTGCCCGGGGCGGAGCGTCCCGAGCACGATCTGCCCGGCGAAGGCGGCGGCGAACAGCACCGAGCCGAGGGCCGCGGAGCGGGTGCGGCGTGCGCCGGAACGGCGGACCCGGCCCGCGATCAGGACGCCGATGCCCGCGCACAGGACGGTGTTGACGGTGAACGCGGCTCCGGTGAGGGAGTCGGGGGCCATCAGCCAGGTGGAGAGGTAGAGCGGGAAGAGCACGGAGAGGGCGGAGTACCCCAGCGCCGCGCAGAAGTTGGCGGCGGTGAGCCCGAGGAAGGGGCGGTCCCGCAGGACCATCCGGTAGCCGGCGGGCGCCCGGCCCGTGGAGCCGGCCGCGGCCACGCGGACCGGGCGGACCCGGCTGACGAGCAGTCCGGCGAGGGCGAAGGCCAGGGAATTGGCCCAGGCGGTGTACGTGAATCCGCCGGTGCCCCACAGCGCCAGCACCCCGGACACGAGCAGGGCGCCCGCGCCCATCCCGGCGTTCTGCAGGGCCCGGGTGGAGGCCTGGAGCCGGTCGCGGGCGGAGCCCTGCGCGACCTCACCGATCAGGGACTGCTGGACGACGCCGAAGGACCGGTCGGCGAGGGCGGTGACGAGGGCGACCGCGGCGAAGGCGGGCAGGGAGCCGGCGAGGGGGTAGAGGGCGAAGCCGAGCGCCCGCATCCCGTAGAGCACCAGGTTGACGTTCTTGGCGCCGAACCGGTCGACGGCCGTGCCCGCAAGCGGCATGAAGGCCAGCCCGGCCACCCCGGTGACGGTCATGACCAGCCCGACCAGGGTGAAGGACAGCCCCGTCACGTGGTGGAAGAAGACCAGCGAGAACGGGACGTACATGCCGATCCCGACCGCGCTGATCCCGATGCCGAGGAGCAGGGACCGCTCCCCCGCCACCCGTACTTCGCCGCCCGCCCGCATCTTCATGGTGTCCCCCTGCACAGAAAATCGCTCGCTTGAAAGTAGCTTAGTTCTAAGCTACTTAACGTCAAGCAACTTTCTTGCGAACGACCGACCGGAGCCGGATACTCCAGCCATGAAGGACGAGAAGGACGAGAAGGACGCCGTCGACGCGATCATCGGGCAGTGGGCCGTGGTGCGCCCCGACCTGGAAACGGCCCCCATGGCCGTCTTCGGCCGCATCCAGCGGATCGCCAAGGCCATGGGCGACGCGATGGAGCAGACCTACGGCCGCTACGGCGTCTCGCGCGGGGAGTTCGACGTCGTCGGTACGCTGCGCCGCTCCGGCGCCCCGTACACGCTCTCGCCCCGCCAGCTGTCGGCCACGCTCATGCTCACCACGGGCGGCATGACCGGGCGCCTGGACAAGCTGGAGAAGGCCGGGCTGCTCTGCCGCAAGCCCGATCCCCACGACCGGCGCGGGCTCCACGTCACGATCACCGACCGGGGCCTCGCGCTCATCGACGAGGCCGTCTCCGCGGGCCTGGAGGTGCAGCGCGCCGCGCTCACCGGCCTCAGCGACGACGAGGTCAAGGTGCTCACCGGCCTGCTCCGCAAGCTGATGGCCGGGGTCTGAGGGCACGACAAGGCGCCGAGGGTCGCCGCACGGCCGCATCACATCGGTCGTGCGGACCCCCGGCGCCGGAAGTCCTTGCGGTGCCGGCCCGGTGGGCCGGACCGGGTCAGCCCTGCTGCTGCTTGTGCGACTTGTCGAGGACCATCACGAGACCCGCGATGACCAGGAAGAGCACGATCGGCAGGGCCACGTACAGGCCGAGCGTCGCACCAATGCTCAGACCCGCGCCCGGGTCGTCGCCGTCGTCACGGGTCAGCGCCAGGGCGGGAGACGTCATCAGCAGCATCATCAGCGTCGTTCCGGCCGTGACGGCGCCGGCGCGCAGAGCGTTCTTCTTGTCCACGGTGCAAACGTAGCGAACCCCCGAACGGGCCGCGCGCCCGGGGGTGCCGTACGGGGTCATCCGCCTCGCCCCCTCCTCTTCACCCTCGTCTTCACCCGCCTCGTCACCCGCCTCTTCACCCCTCCGCGGCGAGCCCCTTGCGTACCGCGCTCAGCAGGGCGTTCGCCCGCGGCGAGGCGGTCAGCTCCTCCAGGGTCAGCGGACGCCCCGCGGCATCGGCGACCGGGAGCCGCCAATTGGGGTACTGGTCCCAGGTGCCCGGCAGGTTCTGCGGCCGCCGGTCCCCCACCGCGTCCGGCAGCCACACGCCGACCATCCGCGCGGGCGTGCGCAGCAGGAAGGCGTACAGGGCCCGTACGGCGGCCTCCTCGCCCTTGGCGTCCAGGCCGAGGCGGTCCAGTACGGCCAGCCACTCGGCGGTGTCGGCGGCGTCCTCGGCCCGTTCCAGCTCGACCGGGCGGGTCAGCAGCCCGAGCCGGTCGCGCAGTTCCACGTGGCTGCCGGCGAGCTTGGCGGCCGTGGGCGGGAGGTCGTGGGTGGTGGCGGTGGCCAGGCAGTCGGCCCGCCAGTCCCGCGGGGCGAGGGGGTTCCCGTCGCCCGCCCAGTCCCGCTCGAACCAGAGCACCGAGGTCCCGAGCACCCCGCGCCGGGCCAGCGCCCGGCGGACCCGCGGCTCCACCGTGCCCAGGTCCTCGCCGATGACCAGGGCCCCGGCACGATGGGCCTCCAGCACCAGGATCGCCAGCATGGCCTCGCCGTCGTAGCCGACGTACGTGCCCTCGGCGGGCGCGCTGCCCTGCGGGATCCACCAGAGCCGGAACAGGCCCATGACATGGTCGATCCGCAGGGCGCCCGCGTACCGGAACACCCCGCGCAGCAGGGCCCGGAAGGGTGCGAAACCGGTGGCCGCCAGCCGGTCCGGGCGCCACGGCGGCAGCCCCCAGTCCTGGCCGCGCGCGTTGAAGGCGTCCGGCGGGGCGCCGACGGAGATGTCCCGGGCGTGGAAGGTGCCGGTACGGGCGTCCGAGCCGTCGGGGTGCACCCCGACGGCCAGGTCGTGCACGATGCCGACGGCCATCCCGGCCTCCCGGGCGGCCCGCTGTGCGGCGGCGAGCTGAGTGTCGGTCAGCCAGACCAGCCAGCGGTGGAAGTCGAGCCGCTGGGCGGGGTCCTCGCCGGCCGCCGCCGCGCACCAGGCGGCGTGCCTGTCCAGCGGCGCGCCCTGCCCGGCGCGGAACTCCCGGTAGGAGGCTTCCCGTTCGGGCGTGCGCGCAACGGCGTACAGCAGCTCCAGGGCTGCCCTCTTGAGCGCCCAGACGGCGTCCCGGTCGATCAGCGCGCCCTTCTCCAGCACTTCGCGGCGCAGCTCCCCGCCCCGGGCGGCGAGTTCGGCGAGGGCCGCGCGGTCGGGGCAGCGGGCGTACTCGGGCACGTCCTCGACGCGCAGGTGGACCGGGTCGGGGAAGCGGCGGGAGGAGGGCCGGTAGGGGGACGGGTCGGTGGGGGTGCCGGGCACGGCCGCGTGCAGCGGGTTGACCTGGATGAAGCCGGCGCCGTGGGTGCGTCCCGCCCACCGGGCGAGGTCGGCGAGGTCGCCCAGGTCGCCCATGCCCCAGGAGCGCTCCGACAGGAGGGAGTAGAGCTGGACGAGCAGCCCGTGGGCGCGCTCGGGCGCGGCGGGGGCCCGGTCCGGGGCCGCGATCAGGGTGGCTTCGGCGGTGCGGCCGTCGGGCAGGGTGACGGTGATCCGGTGGACGCCCAGGGGCAGCCCGTCGGGCAGTGGCTCCCCGGAGCCGGTCCGCCACTCGGCGGCCGGGTGCGGCGCCTCACCCCGTGCCGCGTCCCGCGCCCCGCCCAGCACCTCGTGCCCCGCGCCGTCCGGTGCATCGTCCCGGGATTCCTCGGCGGCTCCCCCCGGTGCTTCCTCGGCGGCTTCCTCCGGGGCCTCCTCCGGCTCCAGGCGGATCCGGGTCCCGGGCGGCAGGGCGGCCAGCGCGGACGGCGGCGGTTCGCCCGCCCAGCACACCAGCACGGGCGGGAGCAGCCGGGTCCCGGCCTCCCGCTGGGCGTCTGCGAGGTGCCGGCGGACGTCCTCGGGGGTGTCGGTGGCCATGCCGAGCAGCCCGAGCACGGTGGCGACCGTGGCCCGCGGCACCTGGACGGTGACGTCCGCGGCGGGCTGGTAGGCGGTGGCGATGCCGTGCAGGGCCGCGAGCCGGGCCAGGTCGTCCATCTACGGGCACTCCTTCGTGCGTGATGGTGGGTCAGAAGGTTCTACAGCTGCGGCGTTCACCGCTCCTAGCCGAGGTGGCGCCTTGCAGCCCCGTTCACCCAAACGAGATACCCGACGGCCGACCGGCCATCCCTCGCCGCCGCGGTCCGCCCGCTGTGGCCGAATCAACAAATTGACTTCCCGGATTGACACATGAGCCGCACGGGTGGTGGGCTCGGGCTCATTCGTACGGGTGGGGGACGTCTCGCGACGAGGAGACTCTGTGCAGCTCAGGGGCAGTAAACGGGCGACGGCCGCCGTCGCGGTGCTCGGCACACTGCTGGGCGGGGCCGTGTCGGCCGCGCCTCCGGGGGCCCTCTCGGCGCCGTCCGCACCGGGCGTACCGTCCGTACCGGGCGGCTCCGCCGGAGCGGCCAGGGAAGCCGCGGCCGCCGGCGTCCCCGGACCCCTCCTCGACCCGGGAGCCGACACCCCGCGCACGGCGGCCGAGGGCCCGGCCGTGTGGCCCCGGCCGCAGTCGATGGCCGCCGACCCGGCCCGCGAGGTGCCGCTGGGCGCGGAGGCCGTGCTGGTGGCCCCGGCCGACGCCGATCCGTACGCGGTCCAGGTGGTCCGGGACGCCCTGCGTGCGGCGGGCGTGCGGACCCTGCACGAGCGG
Source organism: Streptomyces sp. NPDC056224 (assembly GCF_042267665.1). NCBI lineage: Bacteria > Bacillati > Actinomycetota > Actinomycetes > Kitasatosporales > Streptomycetaceae > Streptomyces > Streptomyces sp. NPDC056224. The sequence goes on along the minus strand of NZ_JBHJTK010000017.1, from coordinate 113,136 downwards.
GCTCCCGGGGCGCCGCTGCCCGAGCGGGGCACCGTCGTGCGCATCCAGGGCCCGGACGCGCAGGAGGCACTGCGGGCGCTGGGCGCGGCCGAAGCCCGCGATCTGCCGGACGGGGGCTACCGGCTGGCGGTGGGACGGCCCGGCGGCCGGGACACGGTCGCGCTGGCCGGCGTCGGGGCGGACGGGCTGTTCCACGCGGCGCAGACGCTGCGTCAGCTGCTCGCCGCGGGATCCGGGAAGGCGCCCGGCGTGCTGGTGCGGGACTGGCCGACGGCGCCCGTGCGCGGGATCGCCGAGGCGTTCTACGGGCAGCCCTGGACGCAGGAGCAGCGGCTGGCCCAGCTGGACTTCATGGGCCGCACCAAGCTGAACCGACTGCTGCTCGCGCCCGGTGACGACGCGTACCGGACGACGGCCTGGCGCCAGGAGTACCCCGCGGAGCGGCAGGCGGAGTTCCGGGCCCTGGCCGAACGGGCCCGCGCCAACCAGGTCGTCCTGGGCTGGGCGGTGACGCCGGGCCAGTCGATGTGCCTGTCGTCGGTGGGCGACCGGGCGGCGCTCGCGCGCAAGCTGGACGCGATGTGGGAGCTGGGCTTCCGGGCCTTCCAGGTGCAGTTCCAGGACATCAGCTACACCGAGTGGGGCTGCAGGGCGGACCGGGAGCGGTTCGGGAAGGGCCCGGCCGCGGCCGCGAAGGCCCATGCGGAGGTCGCGGCCGAGCTGGCGGCGCACCTGGCCGCGCGGCATCCGGGGGCGGCCCCGCTGTCGCTGCTGCCGACGGAGTTCTACCAGGAGGGCGCCACCACCTACCGGACGGCTCTGGCGAAAGCGCTGGACCCGCGCGTGGAGGTGGCCTGGACGGGCGTGGGCGTGGTGCCGCGCACGATCACCGGCAGGGAACTGGCCGGGGCGCGCTCGGCGCTGGGCCACCCGCTGGTCACCATGGACAACTACCCGGTGAACGACTGGGATCCGGGCCGGATCTTCCTCGGACCGTACGCGGGACGCGATCCGGCGGTCGCGGGCGGCTCGGCGGCGCTGCTGGCCAATGCCATGCCGCAGGGCACGCTGTCCCGCATCCCGGTCTTCACGGCGGCGGACTTCGCCTGGAACGCGCGCGGCTACCGGCCCGGCGAGTCCTGGGCGGCGGCGGTGCGCGAACTGTCCGGCCCCGACCCGCGCACGCGCGAGGCGGTCGCGGCGCTGGCCGGGAACACGGCCTCGTCGGGTCTGAAGTTGGAGGAGTCCGCATACCTGCGGCCGCTGGTCGAGCAGTTCTGGAAGGCGCGCGCCGCGGGCGACCCGGCGGCCGGGACCGAGCTGCGCAAGGCGTTCACGGTCCTGCGCGAGGCCCCCGATCGGCTCCCGGCCCTTTCGGACGAGGCGGGGCCCTGGCTGGAGCGGCTCTCGCGCTACGGGGCGGCGGGCGAGCTGGCGGTCGACGTCCTGCGGGCCCAGGCCCGCGGCGACGGCGCGGCGGCCTGGCAGGCCGCGCAGGCGCTGGCGCGCGCCCGGCAGGCACTGGCCGAGGCGGGCCCGGCCACGGTGGACAAGGCCGTCCTGGAGCCCTTCCTGGCGAAGGTCACGGCGGAGGCTGACGCGTGGACCGGGGCCGGCCGCCGGACGGGCGAGGTGACGAAGGACGCGGGCGCCTGGACGGTACGGCTGGACGGGCAGCGCCCGGTGGCGGCGGTGACGGTGACGACCGACCCGCTCCCGGCCGGGATCCGGGGCGCGGCGGTGGAGGCCCACGTACCGGGCGAGGGCTGGCGCAAGGTCGGCGAGGCCGCCGCGTCGGGCTGGACCCAGGTGGACACGGCGGGGCTGCGCGCCGACGCGGTACGGCTGTCCTGGGCCGGGACCGCGCCCACCGTGCACCGGGTGGTCCCCTGGCTCGGGGACGGACCCCGGGCCGGGTTCGAACTGGCGGACGGAGGTGCGGTCGACGCCGAGATCGGCGGGGCCGCGCGGCCGGTCTCGGCGGAGCTGACCGCACTGGGACCGGGCGAGGTCCGCGGACCGCTGTCCGCCCGCCCGCCGCAGGGCATCGAGGTCCGGCTGCCGCAGGGCGCCGTGGCGCCGCGCGGCGGCCGGGTGACGATCCCGTTCGAGGTCGCGGTCGCCCGGGACGTGCCGCCGGGCACCTACCAGGTGCCGGTGGTCTTCGACGGGGAGTCACGCACCTTGACGGTACGGGCGGTGCTCCGCACCGGCGGGCCGGACCTGCTGCGCACCGCGCGGGCGGGTTCCTCGGGGAACGAGACGCCCGCGTTCCCGGCCTCGGCGGCCGTGGACGGATCCACGGCCACGCGCTGGTCCTCGCCGCCGGTGGACGGCGCGTGGTGGCGGGCGGAACTCCCGGTCCCGGCCAGGATCGGCCGCCTGGACCTGCACTGGCAGGAGGCCCATCCCTCGTCCTACCGGGTGGAGACCTCGGCGGACGGGCTGACCTGGCGGACGGCCGCCACCGTGTCGGCCTCGGCGGGCGGCCGCGAGTCCCTCCGCCTGGACGCCCCGGGGACCCGCTTCCTGCGGGTCACGTGCGACACCCGCGCGACGCGCTACGGCTGCTCCCTCTGGTCGGCGGAGGCCTACGCGGTCACCCCGTAGCCCCGCGGGCCGGCGTCCTGGGGCGGGGCCCCAGGACGCGGGGTCAGGACGCCGCGACGCCGATGCGGTCCAGGGCGTCCTCGGCCCCGTACGGCTGGAGGTACGGCATCCAGCGGGGATCCCGGTGACCCGTCCCGATGATGCGCCAGGCCAGGCCGGAGGGGGGCGCAGGCTGGTGGCGCAGGCGCCAGCCGAGTTCCAGCAGGTGCCGGTCGGCCTTGACGTGGTTGCAGCGGCGGCACGCGGCGACGACGTTGTCCCACGCGTGCTGGCCGCCCCGGCTGCGCGGGATGACGTGGTCGACGCTGGTGGCGACGGCGCCGCAGTACATGCAGCGGCCGCCGTCCCGGGCGAACAGGGCGCGCCGGGTGAGCGGAACGGGCCCCCGGTAGGGGACCCGCACGAAGCGCTTGAGCCGGACCACGCTGGGCGCGGGGACGGCTCTGGTCGCGCTGTGCAGATAGGCGCCGGATTCCTCCAGGGAGACCGCTTTGTTCTCCAGGACGAGGACGAGCGCGCGGCGGAGCGGTACGACGCCGAGGGGCTCGTACGACGCATTGAGGACCAGGACGTGCGGCACGGACTGCCTCCTTGTACGCCGGCGGCGCGTGGCTCGCGCCGGGACGATCTGCTCTCCAGTCTCTCCTTACGGCTGGTCGAAGCGCCACCACGAGCCCGTAACGGGTCCGAGGTGTTTTCAACCACACCCACGTCCTCCCCACGTGAGTCTGGTCTCTCCCTCGAACACCGACCCCCTAAGCAAATACGGGGACGGGAATGCCCCGTTAGTGTGGTTGGTCTGCCCGCACTTCCCCGGATCCCGTCCGGGGGTACACCCCGAGTCCCGCGGGCGGACCGCTACACCTGGAGGTTTCCGCCGTGCCCTGGCCTGCCGCCCTGCTGCCCCTGGCAACAGACACCCCGGACGCGACCAAGACGCTCAAGGAGACGCACGAGAGCGTCACGGAAGCCGCGAGCTTCATCGAGGAGAACTGGGCCACCTGGCTGAGCATCGGCCTGCGCATCCTCCTGATCGTCGTGATAGCGGCGGCGCTGCGCTCGGTGGTCCGCAAGGCGCTGACCAAGCTCATCAACCGGATGAACACCAGCGCCGAGGCGGTCGAGGGCACCGCGCTCGGCGGGCTGCTGGTCAACGCCGAGCGACGCCGCCAGCGTTCGGAGGCGATCGGTTCGGTGCTCCGTTCGGTCGCCTCGTTCCTGATCCTCGGCACGGCCGCGCTGATGGTGCTGGCCGCGCTGAAGATCGACCTGGCCCCGCTGCTGGCGAGTGCCGGTGTGGCCGGCGTGGCGATCGGTTTCGGTGCCCGGAACCTGGTGACGGACTTCCTGTCCGGCGTGTTCATGATCATGGAGGACCAGTACGGCGTCGGTGACAAGATCGACGCGGGCGTGGCCTCGGGCGAGGTGATCGAGGTCGGCCTGCGCGTGACCAAGCTGCGCGGGGACAACGGCGAGATCTGGTACGTGCGCAACGGCGAGATCAAGCGGATCGGCAACCTCAGCCAGGGCTGGGCGACCGCGGGCGTGGCCGTGCAGGTCAAGCCGTCGGAGAGCCTGGCCCGGATCCGCGAGGTGGTCCGGGAGGTCGCCGACGCCCTGGTGAAGGAGTCCCCCTGGGACGAGCGCCTGTGGGGTCCGGTGGAGCTGCTGGGCCTGGACGAGGTGCTGCTCGCCTCGATGACGGTGAAGGTGTCGGCGAAGACGATGCCGGGCCAGCAGTTCGCGGTGGAGCGGGAGCTGCGCTGGCGGATCAAGGAGGCCTTCGACGCGGCGGGCATCCGGATCATCGGCGGTCTGCCGGCCGCGGAGGAGGACGAGGAGGCGGCGGACCCGTCGGCCGCCGTCGCCGCGCCGTCCGCGCTGGCGAACCCGGCTTCCCCGCAGTCGCTGGCCACCGCCCCGATCCCGCCGCAGGGCGGCCCGCGGATCACCAAATAACCCCCCGGGCGCCCCCCGCTGCCCCGCAGGTCGTTCGTGTCGATGACACAGCCCGCGGGGCAGCGGCATTGACACGGCCTGAACAGCGATAGGAAACTTACTTAACAGTTGACCTCGGTGAGGGAGAGAGCGCACCATGCCCGCCGCCACGCCCGGAACGCCCAGCCTCTTGCGCGCCATGAACGACCGGGCCGCGCTTGAGCTGCTGCTGACGCACGGCCCGCTGTCCCGCACCAGGATCGGGCACCTGACCGGGCTGTCCAAGCCCACCGCCTCCCAGCTCCTGGCCCGCTTGGAGACCGCCGGGCTCGTCGTTGCCACCGGCACCGACGGCGGCCGCCCCGGGCCCAGCGCCCAGCTCTACGCGGTCAACCCCCGGGCCGCGTACGTCGGCGGGCTCGACGTCACACCGGACCGCGTACTGGCGGCCGTCGCCGACCTGACCGGCACGGTGACCGGCACGCACGAGGTCCCCTACACCGAGGGCGCGCACGCCGTCGAGCAGGTCGTCGAAGCCCTCGGCGGAGCCGTCAAGGCCGCCGGGCTGCACCTGTCCGACCTGCACCGGGCGGTCATCGCCACCCCGGGCGCCTTCGACCCGCAGACCGGCCGGCTGCGCTACGCCAGCCACCTCCCCGGCTGGCACTCCCCCACCCTCCTCGACGACCTGGCGGCCGCCCTGCCGATGCCGGTCGGGTACGAGAACGACGTCAACCTCGCCGCCGTAGCCGAGCAGCGCCTCGGCGCGGCGCGCGGCCACGAGGACTTCGTCCTGCTGTGGAACGAGGAGGGCCTCGGCGCCGCCCTGGTGCTCGGCGGCCGGCTGCACCGCGGCTGGACCGGCGGCGCGGGCGAGGTGGGCTTCCTGCCCGTACCGGGCCACCCACTGGTCCGCCAGGTGACCCGGGCCAACACCGGGGGCTACCAGGAGCTGGCCGGCGCACAGGTGGTACCCGGGCTCGCCGCGGAACTCGGCGTCGAGGCCCCGCCGCTCCCCGCCTCCGAGGGCTCGCACAGCACGGAGGTGGCCGCCGCCGTCGCCCTGCTCGGGCAGGCCGCGGCCACGCCCGAAGGGGCCCACCTGCGCTTCCTCAAGGCGTACGCCACCCTGCTCGCCACCGGTCTCGCCTCGCTCGTCGCCGTGCTGGACCCGGAGATCGTGGTGCTGTCCGGGGCGGTGATCGCCGCCGGCGGCGACCCGCTGCGCGGCCTGCTGGAGGCCGAGCTCGCCGAACTGGCCCCCTCCCGGCCCCGCCTGGTCTCCGGCGAGGTGCCGGAGCGGCCGGTGCTGCGCGGTGCGCTGGAGAGCGCGCTGGCCGCCACCCGCGACGAGGTGTTCGACACCTCCCGCTGAACCCCCTCCCGCTGAACCGGTCCTCCCGCACCCCCGGACACACCCCCCGCAGGCCCACACCCCCTCACTGGCACCCCACAGGAAGTTCCTCCCTCAGAGAGCGAGCCCCGCCATGCCCAGAACCGGACGCCTGACCACCACCGCGACCGTCATCGCAGCGATATCCGTCCTCGCCACCGCCTGTACGGGCCAGAGCGGCACCGGGGCCGACGACGACCCGGCCAAGGACGTCACCCTCAACTTCTGGCACGGCTGGTCCGCGCCGAGCGAGACCAAGGCGATCGAGGAGAACATCGCCCGGTTCGAGAAGGCGCACCCGAACATCAAGGTCCAGGTCACGGGCAACATGACGGACGACAAGATCAACCAGGCGCTGCGCGCGGGCGGGGACAAGGCCCCCGACGCGGTCGCCTCCTTCACCACCGACAGCGTCGGCAAGTTCTGCAACTCCCGCGCCTTCGCCGACCTGAACCCCTTCCTCAAGAAGTCCGGCGTGGACAAGGCGAAGGTCTTCCCCAAGACCCTGCTGGAGTACACCCAGTTCAACGGAAACCAGTGCACGCTGCCGCTGCTGCACGACGCGTACGGCCTCGTCTACAACAAGACCGCCTTCGCGGCCGCCGGAATCACCGAGCCGCCCAGGACGTGGAGCCAGTTCACCGAGGTCGCGCAGAAGCTGACCAAACCCAAGGGAGAATCGTACGAGCAGGTCGGCCTGATGCCCACCTACCACGGCTACGAGACCGCCCCCATGCGGCTGGCCGCGCAGTGGAGCCCCTCCTACTTCAGCGCCGACGGCACGTCCAACCTGGCCAAGGACCCGGCCTTCGCGAAGATGCTGACCGCGCAGAAGGACCTGGTCGACAAGCTCGGCGGCTACGAGAAGCTGGAGAGGTTCCGCAACACCTTCGGTGACGAGTGGAGCGCCGAACACCCCTTCCACACCGGCCAGGTGGCCATGCAGATCGACGGCGAATGGCGGGCCTCGATGGCGAAGGAGGCCGGCGTCCCCTTCGAGATCGGCACCGCGCCGCTGCCCGTCCCCGACGACCAGGCCGCCGACTACGGCAAGGGCTACCTCTCCGGCACGATCATGGGCATCGCCGCGGGCAGCAAGAAGCAGAACGCCGCCTGGGAGCTGGTGAAGTACATGACGACCGACACCGAGGCGGTGGTGGCCTTCGCCAACGCCATCCACAACGTGCCGTCCACCCTGGCGGCCCTGGAGTCCCCGAACCTCCAGGTGTCCCCGGAGTTCAAGACCTTCCTCGACATAGCCCGGCACCCGAAGTCCAGCACCACCCCGGCCCAGGCCGACGGCGGCACCTACCAGCTGACCTTCCAGGACTTCGCCTACGGGGTCGAGAAGGGCGATGTCACCGACATCCCGGCCGGTCTCGCCAGGACCGACCGGCAGATCGACACGGACATCGCGAAGGCCGAGTAGCCCCGATGCCCTCGACGACCACCCGCGCGCTGCGGACGAAGCACCGGCGGTCCGCCCTGCGGACGGCGGCCTTCATGTCCCCCTGGCTGATCGGGTTCGCGGTCTTCTTCGCCTACCCGCTGCTGTCCACCGTGTACTTCTCCTTCACCAAGTACGACGGCTTCCGGCAGCCCGCCGTCAACGGCCTGGACAACTGGGCCTACGTCTTCACCGACTACCCGCTGTTCTGGCCGGCGATGCGCAACACCCTGTGGCTCGTCGTGGTGATGGTCGGCTGCCGGGTCGTCTTCGGCCTCGGCACCGGCCTGCTCATCACGAAGATCAAGACGGGCGCCGGGATCTTCCGGACCCTCTTCTACCTGCCCTACCTGGCCCCGCCGGTCGCCGCGACCCTGGCCTTCGTCTTCCTGCTCAACCCGGGCACCGGCCCCGTCAACAGCCTGCTGGACGCGGCCGGGCTGCCCACGCCCGGCTGGTTCACCGACGCCGACTGGTCCAAGCCCGCGCTGACCGCCCTCGCACTGTGGGGGGTGGGGGACCTGATGGTCATCTTCATGGCCGCGCTGCTCGACGTACCGAAGGAGCAGTACGAGGCCGCCGAGCTGGACGGGGCCGGGGCATGGGCGCGGTTCCGGCACATCACCCTGCCGAACATCTCGCCGATCATCCTGTTCGCGGTGGTCACCGGCGTCATCCAGGCCATGCAGTACTACACCCAGCCGCTGGTGGCGGGAAAGGTGGCGGCCGGCGTGATCGGCGGCTCGGGCCAGCAGTTGGAGCCCGGCTACCCCGACAAGTCGACCCTGACCCTGCCCCAGCTCGTCTACAACCTCGGCTTCCAGCGCTTCGACTACGGCACCGCGTGCGTCGTCGCACTGGTCCTGTTCGCCCTCTCCATGGCCTTCACCGCGCTCCTGATGCGGCGCCGTGGCGGACTGATCGGAGCGGGCGAATGAGCACGCGCGTCGACAAGCCCGTACTGCACTGGATCGCCGTGCACTCCCTCGGCGTGGCGGCCGCCCTGTTCTTCGTCCTCCCGTTCGTGTTCCTGCTGCTCACCTCCCTGATGGGCGACCGGCAGGCGCTGACCAGCGACCTGTGGCCGGACACCTGGGAGTGGGACAACTACGCCCAGGTGTGGAACACGCCGGGCTTCCTCACCTGGTGGCGCAACACCCTTCTGTACGCCGGACTCGGCACCCTGTTGACCGTGGCCTCCTCCCTGCCCGTCGCCTACGCGCTCGCCACGTTCCGCTTCCGCGGCCGGCGGCTCTCCCTGCTGCTGGTCATCGCGATGATGATGCTGCCGCCGCAGGTGGTGGTCATCCCCATGTACCTCTTCTGGGCCAAGCAGCTCGACCTGTCGGGCACCCTGTGGCCGCTGATCATCCCGATGGCGTTCGGCGACGCCTTCACGATCTTCCTGCTCCGCCAGTTCCTGCTGACCATCCCCGGCGAGTACCTCGACGCGGCCCGTGTCGACGGCTGCGGCGAGGTGCGCACCCTGCTGCGGGTCGTGCTGCCGATGGCGAAGCCCGCGATCGCCGCGGCCGCGCTGTTCCAGTTCTTCTCCGCCTGGAACGACTACTTCGGCCCGCAGATCTACGCCTCCGACAACCCGGCCGCCTGGACCCTCAGTTACGGACTGGAGTCCTTCAAGGGGGCGCACCACACCAACTGGAACCTGACCATGGCCGCGACCGTGCTGGTCATGGCGCCCGTGATCTTCCTGTTCTTCCTCGCCCAGAAGGCGTTCGTCGAGGGAGTCACCCTGACCGGAGTGAAAGGCTAGCGACGATGAAACTCGCAGTGGTGGGTGGCGGTTCCACCTACACCCCCGAGCTGATCGACGGCTTCGCGCGGCTGCGCGACACCCTGCCGATCGGCGAACTGGTACTGATCGACCCCGCCGCCGAGCGGCTGGAGCTGATCGGCGGCCTGGCCCGGCGGATCTTCGCCCGGCAGGGGCACCCCGGCCTGATCACCACCACCTCCGACCTCGACGCGGGCGTCGACGGCGCCGACGCCGTCCTGCTCCAGCTGCGCGTCGGCGGGCAGGCCGCCCGGCTCCGGGACGAGACCTGGCCGCTGGAGTGCGGCTGCGTCGGGCAGGAGACCACCGGCGCGGGCGGGCTCGCCAAGGCGCTGCGCACCGTCCCGGTGGTCCTCGGCATCGCCGAGCGGGTCCGCCGGGCCAACCCCGACGCCTGGATCATCGACTTCACCAACCCCGTCGGCATCGTCACCCGGGCCCTGCTCCAGGCCGGCCACAAGGCGGTCGGCCTGTGCAACGTCGCCATTGCCCTCCAGCGGAAGTTCGCGGCCCTGCTGGACCTGGCACCGGCCGACATCCACCTGGACCACGTGGGGCTCAACCACCTCACCTGGGAGCTGGGCGTGCGCAGGGGCGGCCCCGGCGGCGAGGACCTGCTGCCACGGCTGCTCGCCGACCACGGCGGGGCCGTCGCCGCCGACCTCCGTCTGCCGCGCGCCGTCCTGGACCGGCTGGGCGTCGTGCCGTCGTACTACCTGCGGTACTTCTACGCGCACGACGAGGTCGTGCGCGAGCTGGCGACCAAGCCCTCGCGGGCCGCCGAAGTCGCCGCGATGGAGCGGGAACTGCTCGCCCTGTACGGGGACCCGGCGCTGGACGAGAAGCCGGCGCTGCTGGCCAAGCGGGGCGGCGCCTTCTACTCCGAGGCGGCCGTGGACCTGGCGGCCTCGCTGCTGGGCGACGGCGCACCGGCCGTCCAGGTGGTCAACACGCGCAACAACGGGACGCTGCCGTTCCTGCCGGACGACGCGGTCGTCGAGGTGCAGGCACGGGTCGACGGCTCCGGTCCGGTGCCGCTGGCCGTGCCGCGGCCGGACCCGCTGTACGCGGGGCTGATCTCGCACGTGACGGCCTACGAGGACCTCGCGCTGGACGCGGCGCTGCGCGGCGGCCGCGACCGGGTCTTCCGGGCGCTGCTGGCGCACCCGCTGGTCGGCCAGTTCGACCGTGCCGAGGGGCTGACGGACCGGCTCCTCGCGCACAACAAGGAGCACCTGGCATGGGCGTGACCCTCCCCGTGCTCCCCGCCCTCCCCGCCCCGCCCGCCCTCCCTTCCGTGCTGGCGATCGACGCGGGCAACAGCAAGACGGACGTGGCGCTCCTCGGTCCGGACGGCTCGGTGCTGCGCTCCGGGCAGGCCGGGGGCTTCCAGCCGTTCCGGACGGGGGTGCCCGCGGCCGTCGACGTGCTGGCCGAGGCGATCGCCGCGGCCGGGCTGCGGATCGGCGCGGATCGCGGACCGGGCGCCCTGCACGTGTCGGCCTGTCTGGCCAACGCCGATTTCCCGGTGGAGGAGCGGGAGCTGGCCCGGGAGATCCGCGGCCGGAACTGGGGCCGGGCGACGGCGGTGCACAACGACACCTTCGCGCTGCTGCGCGCCGGACTGCCCGTGGACGCCGAGCCGTGCGGCGTCGCGGTGGTGTGCGGGGCGGGCATCAACTGCGTCGGGATGACCCCCGACGGGCGGACGGCACGCTTCCCCGCGGTCGGCCGGATCTCCGGCGACTGGGGCGGCGGGGGCGGGCTGGCCGAGGAGGCCCTGTGGTTCGCGTCCCGCGCCGAGGACGGGCGGGGCGAGGCGACGGAGCTGGCCCGGGCGCTGCCCGCGCACTTCGGCCACGACACGGTGTACGCACTGGTCGAGGAGCTGCACCTGGGCCGCATCCCGGGCACGCGCCGGCACGAGCTGACCCCGCTGCTGTTCGCGGTGGCGGCCGCCGGGGACCCGGTGGCGCTGTCGCTGGTGCACCGGCAGGCGGACGAGATCGTGGCCATGGCGGCGGTGGCGCTGGGCCGCCTGGGCCTGCTGGAGCAGGAGGTGCCGGTCGTACTGGGCGGCGGTGTGCTGGCCGCCCGGCACCCGCAGCTGGACGACCGGATCGCGCAGGGGCTCTCCGAACGGGCCCCGCGCGCGAGGGTCTCGGTCGTGACGGCCCCTCCGGTACTGGGCGCCGGACTGCTCGGGCTGGACGCCCTCGGGGCCCCGCCGTCCGCCCACGGAAAACTCCGTGCCCATTTCGGGTGAACCCGCCCCGGGGGGCGTCCTGTCTGGAACCGTGGCGGTCGTACGGGCGTATAGACGGTGAAGGGAGGGCGGGGGCGGACCACCCGGGATCCGGCACCGGGTGCTGTGGTCGGCCGTCGCTACGTCCATACTGCTGCGGAGCACGGACAGGACGAGCAGGGGCAGGACCGAGGGGGAGGTCACGGTGGCCATCACATCACGCGCGCCCGCGCCGGGGGGCGGTCTCGCCGTGCCGCCCGCCGGGCCGCAGGCGATGCCGCCGGGCGCCCCGCCGGGGCGGGGCACCGCCTGGGCCGAGGGCGTGGAGCGGCTGCGCGTCGCGGCGACGACCGAACCCGGCCGGCTGAGGATCATCGGCGCCGCGCTGGCCGCCCTGGTCCTGCTCTTCGGCGCGGTCGCCGTCTGGGAGATCTCCGGCCGGTCCGCCGCCGCCGACGACGTCGTGGGCCACAGCCAGCCGCTGAGCGCGGACGCGGCGAGCATCTACCGCTCCCTCGCGGACGCCGACACCGCCTCCTCCAGCGGCTTCCTGCTGGGCGCCACGGACGAGCGCGAGGTCCGCCAGCGGTACGAGAAGGACATCGCCAACGCCTCCAGGCTGCTGGTGAGTGCGGCCGCCAACACCGGGGGCAGCCAGGACGGGCGCGCCCAGATCACCCTGCTGAGCGAGCAGCTGCCGCGCTACACCGGCCTGATCGAGCAGGCCAGGGCCGCCAACCGGCAGGGCCTGCCACTGGGCGGCGCCTATCTCCGCTACGCCAACGAGCAGATGACCACCCAGCTGCTGCCGGCCGCGCAGCGGCTGTACGAGGCCGAGACGGGCCGGCTCTACACGGACTACGACGACGCCCGGTCCTGGCCGCTGGCCTCGCTCGCCGCGGGCCTGGTCGCGCTCGCAGCCCTGGCGTGGGCGCAGCGGCGCAACTACCGGCGTACGAACAGGGTCTTCAACCACGGTCTGCTGGCGGCGACGGCCGCGTCCGTGGTGGTGCTGCTGTGGCTGGCCGTGGGGCACACGGTGGCGCGGTCCTCGCTGAGTGAGGCCCGCGCGCAGGGGCAGGAGTCCCTGAAGGTGCTCAACGACGCGCGGATCGCCTCCCTCCAGGCGCGGGCGGGCGAGAATCTGACGCTGATCGCGCGGGGCGCCGTCCTGGCCGAGGACAAGAAGTCCGACAAGTACGACGTGGACTTCACCGCCAACATGAAGGCGCTGGACGCCGGGCTGGCGACCGCGCTGCGGCTGGCCGACGACGAGGCGGGCCGGGCGCCGGTGACCCGCGCCGCGGACGGCGTGGAGCAGTGGAAGCAGCGGCACACGGCGGCTCGGGAGGCGGACTTGAAGGGGGACTACGAGGCCGCCCTGCCCCAGGTCGTCGGCGACAAGGACCACAAGGACAGCAGCGGGGCCGCCTTCGACGTCGTGGACGCCTCCCTGGAGCAGGCGGTCGCCCACGAGCAGCAGGAGTTCACCGGTGCGGCCCGGGATGGGCTCGGCGCGCTGGGCGGTCTGCCGACCGGCACCGCGGCCCTCGCGGTCCTCGGCGCGGCGGCGGCGCTGCTCGGTATCGGGCGCAGGCTTTCGGAGTACAGGTGAGAGCGATGCGGATACGAGCGGTGCGGGCCGGCGGCGGACACGGGAACGGCGGGGGCGAGACGTCCGGCGCGCCGCGGGCGCCCCGGGTGTCCGGGATGCGGCGGCTGGCGGGCCGGCTGCGGGGCTGGGGCGGGGTGACCGCGATGGCCGCCGCCTGCGCCGTGACGGCGGGGGCCGTGCTGCTGCCGATGGCCCGGGCGACACCGGACGCCGGCCGCCCGCCGGCGTTCCGCGAACCCGCCTCGGTCGCGGTGGCGCCGGCCGCGCCCTGGGTGCTCACCGACACCTGCCCGGACCCGGAGGCCAGCTTGCGCCCGTCCGGTCTGGACGGCGCGGCGATCGCCCGGATCAAGGCGGCGGGCAAGCTCGTCGCGGGCGTGGACCAGAACAGCTTCCGCTGGGGCTACCGCAACCAGGCCAGGGAGGGCGGCGGCCTCGACGGCTTCGACATCGACCTGGTGAAGGCCATCGCGCAGGACATCCTGGGCGACCCGAACGCGGTGATCTACCGGGCCATCCCCACCAGTCAGCGCGTACCGGCGCTCCAGGAGGGCCGCGTCGACATCGTCGTGCGAACCATGACCATCAACTGCAAGCGGCTGGAGGACGTCGCCTTCTCGACGGCCTACTTCGAGGCCGGGCAGCAGGTGCTGGCCCCCAAGGGTTCGCCGATCACCGGGTACGACCCGTCCCTGAAGGACAAGCGGATCTGCTTCGCCTCCGGCTCCACGGCGGAGGCCGCGCTGAAGTCGCAGCCGTACGGCTCGGTGCCGGTCACCGTGCCCAACCAGCTGGACTGCCTGGTCCGCCTCCAGCTGGGCGAGGTGGACGGCATCATCACGGACAACGCCCTCGCGGCCGGCCAGGCCGCGCAGGACCCCTCGGTGCGGCTGGTCGGCTCGCCCTTCACCCGTGAGTTCTACGGCGTGGCGATGAACAAGGACGCCTCCGACCTGGTCCGCCGGGTCAACAAGGTGCTGGAGGGCTACCGTGCGGGCGGCAATGACAGCCCGTGGATGAGGTCCTACCTCAAGCACCTGGCGCCCGTACTGCCCGGTGTGACCGGACCGCCCGCGCCCAAGTACCGGGACGGCTGAGGCCGGTGGCGGGCAGAGGACCGGGCGCGGAGCGGGACACCGGGCCGGACACCCGGCCGGGCACCCGGCCGGACACGGAGGCGGAAGCGGAGGCACAGTCGTTGGAGGCGTGGTCGGCAGTGATGGACCGGGACGGCGTCGACCGCGCGCTGGCCCGGCTGGGCGCGGAGCACGAGGCCGTCGAGACCTCCTTGCTGGCCCTCCAGGACCACGCGGGGCGCCGGCTGCTGGAAGGCGCCGGGCTGACCGGGATCACCAAGGAGCGGTGGGCGGCGGCCGACGCGGACATCACCCGGCTGTGGCGGTACTTCGACGCCTACAGCGGGGCCCTGAGCGCCGCCCGGGAGGTCCGGGAGCGGCGCCGCTGGCCGAACCGCGAGGACCTGGTCGAGCTGACCGAGCGGCTGCGCGGGCCCGGCGTGCTGATCGCCGGCGCCGCCGAGGAGGGCGTCGCGCTGGCGGAGCGGCTCTCGCTCGCCGAGCTGGTGGCCCGGATGAACGAGCTGTACGCGGGCTCGCTGGACGTGGTGGTCGCTGCCGACGCGGTGTGGTCGGCGCTGCCCGCGCGGATCGACCTGCTCGCCGCCGAGCTCCACCGCACCCGCTCGCTGGCCCACTCGGTGGGGGTGCGCCCGGGTGAACACCCTTCCGGCGACGACCTGGAGGCCATCACCGCCGAGCTGGCGGAGCTGCGCGCGCAGGTCATCGCGGACCCGCTGGCGTTCTGGGTGCCGGCGGCGGGCAGTTCCGCGCCCGGCGGCGGCCGCCCCGACACCGGCCGCTACGACCGGGCCGCGCTCGCGCTGGAGGACGTGCGCCGGGAGGTCGAGGCGGTGCTGGACGTCCGGCAGGACGCCGAGCAGCGGCTGATCAGCCTGCGGGACGTGCTCTCGCGGGCCGACCGGACGCTCGCGGAGGCGCGGACCGCGCGCGGCGAGGTGCTGGCGAAGATCGCCGCGTCGGAGGTGCCCGCGGTGAGCGGCCCGCCGACGGCTCTGCAGGAGCAGCTCGCGGCGGCGGCCGAGCACCGGCGCCGGTCCCGCTGGCACCGGCTCTCGCCGCTGCTGGAGTCGCTGGAGGAGCGGGCCGAGGAGGAACTCCGCAGGGCCCGTGAATCGTTGACGGCGGTGACGGCGCCGCTGGCGGTACGGGCCGAACTGCGCGGCCGGCTCGACGCGTACAAGGCGAAGGTGGCCCGGCACGGGCTGTCGGAGGACCCGCTGCTGATGGAGCGGTACGACACGGCCCGGCGGATGCTGTGGAGCGCGCCCTGCGACCTGCGGGCCGCCGAACAGGCCGTGCTGCGCTACCAGCAGTCGGCGGCCGAGGCGTTGCAGGGCACGGGGGCTCCCGGAAAGGACGGCGCATGAGCCTGATCGGAACGGCGTGCGTTCGCCCGGGCTGCCCGGGGACGTACGAGGACATGGGCGGCGGCGAACTGTACTGCGACACCTGCGGGCTGGCGCCCGTCGGCTCCGTCGCGGCGGGGGCGGAGGAGCTCGTGTCGCCGCCGACGGGGATGACGAGCGCGGCGCGCGGCTCCCTGGGGTCCGCGGGGTCCCGGGGGTCCCGGGGGTCGTTCGGTTCACACGGGTCTCAGGGGTCTCAGGGCTCGCACGGTTCTCAGGGCTCGCACGGTTCGGCACGGTCCTCGGCCTCGGCCCGCTCGTCGCGCTCGTCGTCGTCCCGCCGCTCGGTCTCGGGGCGGCTCTCGCGCTCGCTGTCGGGCGGCGCTTCCACCCGGTCGGTGTCGGTGCGCAGTTCGGGCTCGGCGCCCTCGTCCTCGGGGCGCGGGCGGCTCGGGGCCGGGCTGGTCAACGTACCGGAAGTACCCCGTCCGGATCCGTCGGCGGCGGTCCTGGCGAACCCGGAGGTGCCGGAGCGCAAGCGGTTCTGCTCGCGCTCGGACTGCGGCGCCCCGGTCGGGCGGGCCCGGGGCGAGCGGCCGGGCCGTACGGAGGGGTTCTGCACCAAGTGCGGGCACCCGTACTCCTTCGTGCCCAAGCTGCGCGCGGGCGATGTGGTGCACGGCCAGTACGAGGTGGCCGGCTGCCTCGCGCACGGCGGACTCGGCTGGGTGTACCTCGCGGTGGACCGGGCGGTCTCGGACCGGTGGGTGGTGCTCAAGGGCCTGCTGGACACGGGGGACCAGGACGCGATGGAGGCCGCGATCTCCGAGCGGCGCTTCCTCGCCGAGATCGAGCACTCCAACATCGTGCGGATCTACAACTTCGTGGAGCACCTGGACCAGCGCACCGGTTCGCTGGACGGGTACATCGTCATGGAGTACGTGGGCGGCAAATCGCTGAAGGAGATCGCGAACGAGCGGCGCCGGCCGGACGGCCGGCGTGACCCGCTGCCGGTGGAGCAGGCGTGCGCGTACGGCATCGAGGCCCTGGAGGCCCTCGGTCACCTGCACAGCAGAAACCTTCTGTACTGCGACTTCAAGGTCGACAACGCGATCCAGCAGCAGGACCAGCTGAAGCTGATCGACATGGGCGCGGTGCGGCGGATGGACGATCAGGAGTCGGCCATCTACGGCACGGTGGGCTACCAGGCCCCGGAGGTCGCGGAGCTGGGCCCCTCGGTCGCCTCCGACCTGTACACGGTGGCGCGCACGCTGGCCGTCCTGACCTTCGACTTCCAGGGCTACACCAACGTGTTCGTGGACTCGCTCCCGGACCCGGAGCACATCGAGGTGTTCGGGCGGTACGAGTCCTTCTACCGGCTGCTCGTACGGGCCACCGACCCGGATCCGGGGCGGCGGTTCTCGTCCGCGCAGGAGATGGCCGACCAGCTGACGGGCGTGCTGCGGGAGGTGGTCGCCCTCCAGACGGGCCGGCCACGGCCGCAGTTGTCCACGCTCTTCGGCCCGGAGCTGCGCGTTGCGGACACCCGGCTGTTCACCGACGCGCCGGGGGCCGCGGTCTCCCGGCTGGGCGAGCGGGTCGTCACCTCCCGGCGGAGCAGGCTGTTCGGCTCCGGCCGTGCCCCGGCCGTCGCCCCCGCCGTCGCCCTCGCCGCGGCGGCTCCCGCGACCGGGCCGTCGGCAGGCGCTGCCCCGCTCGCGGCGGCCGGCGCACCCGGCCCGTGGCCGCACCCGCCCCTGGGCGGGACCCCGCCCGGCGCAGCGGCTCCGCCCCCGCTGGGGACCACGGCCACGCACGTGGCGGGTGCGCCCGTGCCCGGTCCGCGGTCGGCGCCCGGGTCACCGGGGACGGCGCCGAATCCGCCCGATCCGTCCGCGCGTTCCCGGCCGACCGCTCCGGCCGGGGCACCGGGGACCGCGCCCGTGTCCCCGCCGCCGCCCGCGAGAGCGACGATGCTCGACGCACGCGACACCGCGCTGGCGCTGCCCGTACCGCTCGTGGACGCGGCCGACCCCAATGCCGGTTTCCTCGCCGGCCTGCTGGCGACCGCCCCCGGCGACCTCCTGGGCGCCCTCGCCTCGGCGCCCGCCGATTCGGCCGAGCTGCGGCTGCGGGAGCTGCGGGCGCGGCTGGAACTGGGCGAACCGGCCGCGGCCGGCCGCGCCCTGGCCGAGCTGGAGGCCCGGCATCCGGACGACTGGCGGGTGGTGTGGGCCCGCGGGATCGCCTCGCTGGCCACCGGGGAGGACGAGATCGCGGCCCTGTCCTTCGACGCGATCTACGACGCCTTCCCGGGCGAGCCCGCGCCGAAGCTGGCCCTCGGGCTGTGCGCGGAGGTCCTGGGCCAGCTGGACAACGCCGCCGAGTACTACCGCCTCGTCTGGATCACCGACCCCGGATTCGTGAGCGCGGCCTTCGGGCTGGCCCGGGTCCAGTTGGCCGCCGGTGACCGGGCCGGAGCCGTGCGCACGCTGGAGTCCGTACCGGAGGCCTCCATCCACTACACCGCCGCGCGGGTGGCGGCCGTACGCGCACGTCTGCGCGACCGGTCCCCGCAGGAGCCCCTGTTGGGCGATCTGACGGCCGCCGCCTCCCAGGTGGAGGCGCTGCGGCGGTTCGGGCTGGACCCGGAGCGCCACGAGCGGCTCACGACGGAAGTTCTGGGCTCGGCCCTCGACTGGGTACTGTCGGGTGGCCGGGGCCGCGACCCCGGAAGTACTTCGCTGCTCGGCAGTCAACTGGACGAACGGGGCCTGCGCTTCGGACTGGAGCGCTCGTACCGCGTACTCGCACGGCTGGCGCAGCGGGGCGAGGAAAGGATCGAACTGGTGGAGCGGGCAAACCGTTTCCGTCCCCGGACGTGGGTGTGATTGATGTCGATGCATCGGCTGTCGGGCTGCCCCAGCTGCGCGGAACCGCTGGAGGAGGGTGACCGCTTCTGCGGCGTCTGCGGTTACGCCGTCACCGCCCCTCCCCCGGCCGCGTCCGCGGACCATCCGACGATCCCCCTGCCGACGGCGCCACCCGTTGCCGCCGCCGGGCCGGCTCCCGGGCCCGCGCCCGGGTGGGGCAGCGTGGCCGCGGCCGCGCCGACCCTGGTCGACGGCCCGGCCGACTGGACCGCCCCCGCGCCGGAGCCCGAGCCCGAGCCGCGCCCGGCCGCGCCCGTGCCCGCGGTGCCGGCCGCCGCCCCGGCCGGGCGGTACGACCTGCCCGGCGGCGCCGGCACGCCCCCCGAGGGGACGCCGTGGGGGGCGGGCGAGGGCCCGCACCCCGCCGGCACGCCGTCGCAGGGCACCCCGTGGAGCTCGGCCGAGCACGCGCACGGCGCCGCGCCGGACGGTCCGCAGGCCCGGTACGACACACCCGGCGGCGCCGGCACGCCCCCGGAGGAGAACCCGCGGGACGCCGGGCCCGAGCACGAAACCCCGTACGGCACCCCGCCGGCGCAGGCGGACGGGGGCAAGACCTGCGTCGCCTGCCGCTCGGGCTACGTGGACACCGACGGGTACTGCGAACACTGCGGGCACGCCCAGCCGCGGGAGCGTGACCACCTCGAGGAAGAGCTCGGGAGCGTCGCCGCCGTCAGCGACCGCGGGCTGCGCCACCACCGCAACGAGGACTCGTTCGCGGTCGCCGCCACCGCCCTGCCCGACGGTTCCGCCGCCACCGTGGCCATCGTCTGCGACGGCGTCTCCTCCGCGAGCCGCCCCGACGAGGCGTCGGCCGCCGCGGCCGCCGCCGCCAACGAGGCCCTCCTCGACGCGCTCCCGCGCGGCGCCCACCCCCAGGAGGCCATGCACGACGCGATCCTGGCCGCGGCCGCCGCGGTCAACGCGCTGGCACCGCAGAGCCCCGGCGCGCAGAACGCCCCCGCCTGCACCCTGGTCGGCGCCGTCGTCAGCGGCGGCCTGCTGACCATCGGCTGGGTGGGTGACAGCCGCGCGTACTGGGTCCCCGACGACCGTGCCGCCCTGCCCCGCCGGCTCACCGAGGACGACTCCTGGGCCGCCCAGATGGTCGCGGCCGGGCTGATGGGCGAGGCCGAGGCCTACGCCGACGTCCGCGCCCACGCCATCACCGGCTGGCTCGGCGCCGACGCGTACGAACTCGAACCGCACACCGCCATCTTCAAGCCGGACCACCCCGGCGTGGTCGTCGTCTGCACCGACGGCCTGTGGAACTACGCGGAGTCCGCCCGGGAGATGGCCCAGGTGCTGCCCGCGGACGCTGCCGTCAGACCCCTGCACAGCGCGCAGGTCCTGGTCGGGCACGCCCTCGACGGCGGCGGACACGACAACGTCACCGTGGCCGTGGTGCCGTTCGCCGCCGAGCCCTCCGCGCAGAGCGGGCCGGAACCGGAACCGGGCGCGGAACCGGAACCGGGCCCGGGGACACGAGCGGAACCGGAAGTGCGCCCCCAGGCCTGACCCGCCTGCCCGAGCCAGCCCCTAGGAGTCCCACCGATGGCGAACTTCGCCAAGCCCAGCGCCCCGCGCTTCAGCGTGGAGGTGTACCAGAACGAGTTCCTCCCGCAGGGCGGGCGGGACGTCCACGCCATCGTCACGGTCACCTCCACCGGCGGTGCCACCGCCACCCGCGCGACGGCCGCCCGGGGCACGGCGGCCGTCGTGATCATGGTCGACTGTTCGGGCTCGATGGACTACCCGCCGGAGAAGATGCGCGGCGCCCGCGAGGCCACGGCCGCGGCCGTCGACACCCTGCGCGACGGCACCTCCTTCGCCGTGATCGCCGGTACGCACGTGGCCAAGGAGGTCTACCCGGGCCAGGGCCGCCTCGCCGTCGCCGACCCGGTCACCCGCGCCCAGGCCAAGGAGGCGCTGCGCGGGCTCAGCTCCGGCGGCGGCACCGCGATCGGCACCTGGCTGCGCCTGGCCGACGGCCTGCTGCGCCAGTCGCCCGCCGCCATACGGCACGGCGTCCTGCTCACCGACGGCCGCAACGAGCACGAGGACCCGGCCGTGCTGCGCGCCACCCTCGACGCGTGCGCGGGCCGCTTCACCTGCGACGCCCGCGGGGTGGGCACCGACTGGGAGGTCAAGGAGGTCACCGGTATCGCGGGCGCGCTGCTCGGCTCCGCCGACATCGTGGCCGATCCCGCCCACCTCGCCGAGGACTTCACGCGCATGATGGAGAACGTCATGGGCAAGGAGGTCGCGGACGTCGCGCTGCGCCTGTGGACCCCGGTCGGGGCGGAGATCCAGTACGTCAAGCAGGTCGCGCCCGCCGTCCAGGACCTGACCGGCCGCCGCACCGGGGCGGGCCCGCGCGCCGGCGACTACCCGACCGGCTCCTGGGGCGACGAGTCACGCGACTACCACGTGTGCGTCCGCGTCCCGAGTGCCTCCGTGGGCCAGGAGATGCTCGCCGCCCGCGCCACGCTCGTCCTGCCGGGCACGCAGGGCACGCAGGGCACGCCGGATCAGGGACCGCTCGTCCTCGCGCAGGGGCTGGTGCGCGCGGTGTGGACGGACGATCTGGCCGCCTCCACCGCGATCAACCCGCAGGTCGCCCACTACACCGGGCAGGCGGAGCTCGCGCAGGCCATCCAGCAGGGACTGGAGGCCCGCAAACTGGGCGATGTGGGCGGGGCCACGGCCAAACTCGGCCGGGCCGTGCAGCTTGCGAGCGCGTCCGGAAACGCCGACACTGCGAAACTCCTCGCGAAGGTGGTGGATGTCGTGGATGCGGCGGCGGGTACTGTGCGCCTGAAAGCGAAGGTTGCGGACGCCGACGAGATGACTCTCGAAACGCGTTCGACGCAGACCGTCCGAGTGAAGAAGACCTGAGAAGACCTGACGCGATGACGCAGGGAGAAGAAGGGGGAAGCGCCGCCATGCCGACCTGCCCGAACGGGCACCAGTCCGCCTCCGACGACTGGTGCGAGGTCTGCGGCCACCGCATGGCTGCTTCGGAGGGTCCCCCTCCGGCTCCCTCCTACGGCTACGGCTTCCCCCCGACCGCCGGTGAGCCGACCGCCCAGGCGGAGCTCTGCCCCCAGTGCCGGACCCCGCGCGAGGCCATGGCCCCGTTCTGCGAGGAGTGCCGGTACAACTTCCTGACGCGCACGGCGACGTCGTACACCCCTCTCACCCCGGACCCGGGGCCCCAGGGGAGCGGCGCCACGCCACCGTCCGCACCCCCGTCCGCGGCGCCGTCCACGCCTCCGCCGCCGGTGCCGACGCCCGGGGCGTACTCCCAGGACCACTTCGAGTACCAGGGCTCGCGGCCGTCCCGGGTCAACCGGCCGGCCGAGCCGCTCCAGCGCGAGGACGACTGGCTGCTGCCGCCTCCCGCTCACGAGCCGCAGCACGAGTACCAGCAGCCCGCGCAGCCTCAGTACCAGCAGCAGCCCCCGGCGCCGCCGCAGCAGCGGGAGTACCAGCAGGAGTACCAGCAGCACCAGCCCGCGCAGCACCAGCCCCCGCAGCCGCAGCAGTACCAGCAGCAGCCTCCGCCACAGCAGCAGTCCTACTCGCCCCAGGGCGGCTCGTGGGCCGTGACGATCGGCCCCGACCGCTCGTACTTCATGGCGATGATGCAGCGCAGCGGCCCCGAGGCGGCCGGGCTCAACCTGCCCGCGTACTCCCCGGAGCAGCACCTGCCGCTCGCCGGCGGCCAGATCACCATCGGCCGCCGCCGTGCCTCCACGGGCGAGTCCCCGGACATCGACCTGTCGGTGCCCCCGGAGGACCCGGGCGTCTCCCACCAGCACGCGGTCCTCGTCCAGCAGCCCGACCTCAGCTGGGCGGTGGTGGACCAGAACTCCACCAACGGCACCACCATCAACGGGGGCGAGGAGCCGATCCAGCCCTACGTCCCGGTCCCGCTCGCCGACGGCGACCGCGTTCATGTGGGCGCCTGGACCACGATCACCATCCGCCGGGGCTGATTCACCCCTCCCCCAGGGGCCATGTGTAGGGCCCCTGGGGATCGTCGAGCCACGACCACTGGCCCTCGGCGGTGACGGTGACCCCGAAGCGCTCCCGGCCCGGGCGGTCCTCGCGCCGCCACAGGTCCAGGGCCTCGCGGGGGTGCAAGGCGCCCGCAGTCAGCACGAGCATGAACTGGAAACGGTCGTTCTCCACCAGCTCGTACGGGAGCCCGTACGGCACCCCGGCCGGCGGCTGCGGCGCCGCCGTGGCCCCGCGCAGCGGCAGGAAGTACGCCGGATTGTGCAGGAAGCGGCCCTCGGCGAAGTCGGCGTCCCCGACCGTGAGCGCGATCAGCCCGGTCGACAGCGGGGCCAGGATCCGCGCCCCGGTCCGGCACTGGGACGGCCAGGCGTGCGGGACGAGCGGCAGCGCGCAGGTCACCATGATCCGGTCGAACGGGGCCCGGGCGGGGCAGCCGCGCGCCCCGTCGCCCGTGACCACCACCGGGTGGTATCCGAGCTCGGCCAGGTGGGTCCGCGCGGACTCGGTGATCTCCTCCTCCAGGTCCACGGTGGTGACGTGGTCATCGCCGAGCCGGTGGCACAGCAGGGCGGCGTTGTAGCCGGTGCCCGCGCCGATCTCCAGCACGTCGTCGCCGTCGCGCACGTCCAGGGCATGGAGCATCTTCGCCATCAGCGAGGGCTGGCTGCTGGAGGAGACCAGCTGGCCGTCGCGCAGCCGGGTCGCGAGCGGGGTGTCCTCGTAGACGCCGCGCAGCCAGCGGGCCCGGCGCTCGGGATCGGGGTCCTCGGCCCACAGCCGCTCGTGGCCGGCGCCGCGGCCGGTCCAGAAGTAGGGGACGAAGACGTGCCGGGGAACGGCGGCGAACGCAGCCCGCCAGGCCGGGTCGTCCAGCACCCCGGCCGCCGTCAGCTCGCGGACCTGGGCGGCGTGCGCGGTCTCGCGCAGGTCCCGTGCGCGGGTGGTGCGTGTGGTGTGTGCGCCCATGACTCAACTGTCCTGCGGGCCGCGCTCGGGTGCGACCTCGCGGAGTCCGCACGGGCGCGGTGCCCGGGGTCCTAGGACCCCGGTCCTCCGTCCGGGCGTCTGAGACGATGGTCGGGTGAACGAGATTCCGCGGGGCACGCTTCAGGAGCAGACCTTTTACGAGCAGGTGGGCGGCGAGGAGACCTTCCGCCGCCTCGTCCGGCGCTTCTACCAGGGGGTCGCGGAGGACCCGCTGCTGCGTCCGATGTACCCGGAGGAGGACCTGGGCCCGGCCGAGGAGCGGTTCACGCTCTTCCTGATGCAGTACTGGGGCGGCCCGACCACCTACAGCGAGCACCGCGGCCATCCGCGCCTGCGGATGCGGCACGCCCCGTTCCAGGTGGACGCGGAGGCGCACGACGCCTGGCTGGGCCACATGCGGGTCGCGCTGGACGAGCTGGGCCTGGCGCCGGAGCACGAGGCGCAGCTGTGGAAGTACCTCACCTACGCCGCCGCATCGATGATCAACACGGCGGGCTGAGGCTGTCTCGTAGTGCCCGGTGGGTCAGGGCACGGCGTCAGATGCGGTGCGTCGCAAGGCGGAGGGGCGCCCCCGCATCTGGGCGTATTCGGGCGTTCCGACAACGCGGCGACGTGCCGTGGCCGACGTCGTGGGCCCGCCGGGGACTACGGGCCAGCCCTTGGCTGTTCAGCCCGAGGTCCGGACCGGGCGGACCTGGAGGGCGCCGAGGCCGCCGCCCAGGCCGGGGCGGCGCATGGCGACGGAACCGTACGGGGTGCGCAGCCGCAGCCAGCTCCCGGCGGCGAGCAGGGCCACCGGGTCGGGGGCGGTCGCCGGACGCGGGTTCGCGGCCGTACGCGGGGTGGCGGCGGGCACGGTGGACCGTACCGGCCGCAGGAAGCCCAGGGACTGGGCGGCGTGCACGACGCGCAGCGGGAGCTCGGTGTCGCCCAGCGTCCGGGACCAGATCTCGCGGCCGATGCGGTCGCGCTCGGACCGGGTCCGGTGCTGTGCGGGCAGGGCCTCGTCGCGGGCGCGGAACTCGGCGACGGCGCCGGCGACGGCCGCCCCCATCTCCTCGGCCCCGGGCAGCCCGGACAGCTGCCGCCAGCCGCCGCGCGGCGGGAGCACCCCGGTCCACGGCGGCCCGGTGACCGGCCGCGGCACCGTGGCCGCGGCCGACGCCTCGTCCACGGATTCCAGGAGTTCACCGGCGGAGACCGTCAGGTCGAGCGGCGTCTCCACCGGCGCGGCGAGCCGCACCGTGCGGATGGCCAGGACCTCGAAGGACGGCGGCCGTCCGAAGACGGCGAGCGCGCCGCCGCCGCCCTGCAGGCGGACGACGGCGGCGCGGTCGTAGTGCACCAGCCGGCCCAGGAAGGCGGCGAGGTCCGCCGCCTCCCCGGAGTCGGCGAAGTGCAGCCGTTCGTTCATGCCGCGAGGCGTCCTTCCGGGCCGTCCGGCTCGTCGAGGTACTTCTCGAGGAAGTGCTTCTCCTCGGCCGTGATGCGGCGGGGCCGCCCCTCGGCGAGGTTGTAGGGCACGACCACGGTCGAGGCGCGCACGTAGATCTTCTCGGGCGCGTCCTCGGTCGCCTCGTCCTTGACCTCGTAGCCGATGGTCAGGGACGCGGCGCCTATCCGGGTCACCCAGGACTCGATGAGCACCGGCTCGTGCCGGTGCACGAGGGGCAGCTTGTAGTCGATCTCGTGCCGGGCCACGACGGACCCGCCCGTGAAGGACTCGCTGCCCTCCCCCGGCGCCAGCCGGAACATGAAGTCGATCCTCGCCTCCTCCAGGTAGCGGAGGAAGACCACGTTGTTCACGTGTCCGAAGGAGTCCATGTCCGACCAGCGCAGGGGGCACCGGTAGTGGTGTCTGGCCATGGTGCGGACCTCAGCCTCGGGTGAGCTTCTTGTAGGTGGCACGGTGCGGACGGGTCGCGTCCGCACCGAGACGCTCGACCTTGTTCTTCTCGTACGACTCGAAGTTGCCCTCGAACCAGTACCACTTGGACTCGCCCTCGTACGCCAGGATGTGCGTGGCGACCCGGTCGAGGAACCAGCGGTCGTGGGAGATGACCACGGCCGCGCCGGGGAACTCCAGCAGCGCGTTCTCGAGCGAGGACAGGGTCTCGACGTCGAGGTCGTTGGTGGGCTCGTCGAGGAGCAGCAGGTTGCCGCCCTCCTTGAGCGTCAGCGCCAGGTTGAGGCGGTTGCGCTCACCACCGGACAGGACGCCGGCCGGCTTCTGCTGGTCCGGGCCCTTGAAGCCGAAGGCGCTGACGTACGCGCGGGACGGCATCTCGACCTGGCCCACGTTGATGTAGTCCAGCTCGTCCGACACGACCGCCCAGAGGGTCTTCTTGGGGTCGATGTTGGCGCGGCTCTGGTCGACGTACGAGATCTTGACGGTCTCGCCGATCTTGACGGAGCCGGAGTCCGGCGCCTCCAGGCCCTGGATCATCTTGAAGAGCGTGGTCTTGCCGGCGCCGTTCGGGCCGATGATGCCCACGATGCCGTTGCGCGGCAGCGTGAACGACAGGTCGTCGATGAGGACCTTGTCGCCGAACGCCTTGGAGAGGTTGTTGACCTCGACCACGATCGAGCCCAGACGCGGGCCCGGCGGGATCTGGATCTCCTCGAAGTCGAGCTTGCGCATCTTGTCCGCCTCGGCCGCCATCTCCTCGTAGCGGGCGAGACGGGCCTTGGACTTGGTCTGGCGGCCCTTGGCGTTGGAGCGGACCCACTCCAGCTCTTCCTTGAGGCGCTTCTGGCGCTTCTCGTCCTTGCGGCCCTCGACCTTGAGGCGGGTGGCCTTCTTCTCCAGGTAGGTGGAGTAGTTGCCCTCGTAGGGGTGGGCACGGCCGCGGTCGAGTTCGAGGATCCACTCGGCGACGTTGTTCAGGAAGTACCGGTCGTGGGTCACGGCCACGACGGCGCCCTTGTACTGCGAGAGGTGCTGCTCCAGCCAGTTCACCGACTCGGCGTCGAGGTGGTTGGTGGGCTCGTCGAGGAGGAGCAGGTCCGGGGCCTCGATCAGCAGCTTGCACAGCGCCACGCGGCGCTTCTCGCCACCGGAGAGGTTGGTGACGGGCCAGTCGCCGGGCGGGCAGCCCAGGGCGTCCATGGCCTGCTCCAGCTGGGCGTCGAGGTCCCAGGCGTTGGCGTGGTCCAGGACTTCCTGGAGCTTGCCCATCTCGTCCATGAGCGCATCGGTGTAGTCGGTCGCCATTTCCTCGGCGACCTCGTTGAAGCGCTTGAGCTTGCCCATGATCTCGGCGGCGCCGTCCTGGACGTTCTCCAGGACGGTCTTCGACTCGTCGAGCTTGGGCTCCTGCATGAGGATGCCGACGGTGAAGCCGGGCGACAGGAAGGCGTCGCCGTTGGACGGCTGCTCCAGGCCCGCCATGATCTTCAGAACGGTGGACTTACCGGCGCCGTTCGGGCCGACCACACCGATCTTCGCGCCGGGCAGGAAGTTCAAGGTGACGTCATCAAGAATCACCTTGTCGCCGTGCGCCTTGCGCGTCTTGCGCATGGTGTAGATGAACTCAGCCAAGAGAAACCGTCCGGCAGATCGATGGGTGGGCAGATACACCCCATCTTGCCAGCCGTCCATACCTCGGGGGAAACCCGTATGGTCCCGGCCGCCTGACCTGGGCGGCGACCGCGGGGGAGGTGACGGTCGCGGCCGCCCCGGCCGCTACCGGTCACGTCCGCGGCCGGTAGACGGTGAGGGCGTCGGGGAGCTCGTCGAGGACGAGGGCCTCGTGGGTCTCGGCGTACTCGCCGTCGTAGGCGAGGGGGGTGCCCGCCGGGATGTCCCCGATCCGCAGGCTCCGCAGCCGGGTCGCGGTGTGGACGGGGGAACGGGACAGCGGGCCCGCGAAGGCGGCGGCCAGCAGGCGGGGGCCGGGGCGGCCGCCGCCGTAGACGAGCCGGACGTCGAGCAGGCCCTCGCCGAGGCTGTCGCGGCGCCTGGGGGTGGGACCGGTCCCGTGGTAGGTGCCGTTGCCCGCGAAGAGCAGCCATACGCTCCGGGACCGCCCGGCCAGCCGCAGCCGCACGGGGCGCTCGGCGCGCAGCACCTTCCAGGCCGCCAGCAGCGCGGCGGGGGCGCCGCCGATGCGCGGGCCCCAGCGCAGCCGGTGGCGTAGCAGCTCCGGGTAGGCGCCGATGCTGAAGTTGTTCAGGAAATACCCCGGCCGGCCCTCCGGTCCGGGGGTGAAGCGGCCCACGCCGATGTGGACGGCGTGGCCGGAGGCCACCGCGCGGCAGGTGTCCTCGGGTCCGCCGAGGCCGAGGTCCAGCGCGAAGTGGTTGAGGGTGCCCCCGGGGAACACCGCCAGCGGCAGCCCGGCGCGCAGTGCGGCGGTGGCGGCCGCGTTGACCGTGCCGTCACCGCCGCAGACTCCGAGGACGGTGGCCCGGGAGGCCGCCTCGTCCAGCCGGGCGGCCAGGTCCGAACCCTCGCACTCGACCACCTCGGCCTTGGGGAGCCGGGTGCGCAGTACGTCGAGTCCGGCGGTCCCGGCCGTCCCCGAGCCGGTGTTGACCACCACGACGAGTCCCTCCCCGTCGGGCAGCGCGGGCACGCCGGTGGCGGTCCGCTCGTCGCCCGGCACGATCCTGGCCTCCTGGGCGTCCCGCGCGAGCCGGTCCACGACGAAGCCCGCCG
Organism: Streptomyces sp. NPDC056224; assembly: GCF_042267665.1. Classification (NCBI taxonomy): domain Bacteria; kingdom Bacillati; phylum Actinomycetota; class Actinomycetes; order Kitasatosporales; family Streptomycetaceae; genus Streptomyces; species Streptomyces sp. NPDC056224. Next base: position 85,041 of record NZ_JBHJTK010000017.1, on the reverse strand, counting down.
TCACGCCCAGCGCGGCCCCCGCGAGCACGTCGGAGGGGTAGTGCACGCCGGTGTACACGCGGGAGAAGGCCACGGCAGCGGCCACCGGGGCCAGCGCGGCACCCCAGCCCGGGGACGCCAGCGCCAGTCCCGCGGTGAAGGCGAAGGCCGACGCGGAGTGCCCGGAGGGAAAGGAGGTGGTCTGCGGCTGCGTGGCCAGCTGCCGCACCGCGGGTACGCCGTGCAGGAGCGGCCGCGGGCGGCGTACGGACCATTTGCCGACGGTGTTGATGGTCGCGGAGGCCAGTGCCAGCGAGGCGGCCCCGCGCACGGCGGCCTTGCGGGCCCGGGCCGATCCGAAGACGGCGAGCGCGGCGGCGGCCCCGCCCCACAGCACCCCGTGGTTCGCGGCCCGCCCCAGCCGCGGCAGCACCCGGTCGGCCCCCGGCCAGTGCCGCCGGGCCACCATGTCGAACAGTCGGCGGTCCCACCGTGCGAACGCGCCCTGCCAGGTCAGCTCTTGATCCACCATTGCCTGCCCCTACCCCGGGGCGGGGATCCGAAATCAGGACCGGCCGTCCTCCCCCTCGTCCAGCGGGCGCTTGCGGAGCAGGAGGACCACCAGACCGCCGAGGACCACCAGGCCCACCGCCAGGGAGGCGATGACCGGGGTGGCCGCCGAGCTGCCGCTGGTGGCCAGCCGCTCCTCGTCCGGGGAGTCCGGTGTGGCCTGGACGGCGGCGGACTGGTTGCCCTGCTGCCCGGTGGGCGTGACCGCGTTCCCGGCGGCCGTGGCGGCCGTCCCGACCACCGGGGGCTCGGGCCAGACCGCCGTGGCCGTGGCGGCGGCCGCGGATTCGCTGGAGCCCGCCACGATCTGCGCCTGGGCGGGCACCCCGCTGGTGAACACCCGCCCGACCGGCACCTTGGTCGCGCCCTGGACGGTGACCGAGGCCGTCCCGTCCGGGGTGCCCGCGGGTACCTCGAAGTACAGCCGGCTGCCGTTGCCGACGGAGTCCAGCGGCCGCCCCTCGGCGTCCACCACCCGCACCCCCATCGCGACGGCCGCCGCGTCGGGGATGACCGACACGCTCCGCGCCCCGGTCCGCACGGTCACCGGGCCGAGCCGGGTGCCCACCGCCCCGGTCACACCGCCCGGGTCGAGCCGCAGCGAGGCGGGCGGCTCCGGCAGCTGTCCGGCCTGCCGCTGCAGGTAGTCGGCCAGCTTCTCCGCCGCCGGGTCCGCGGCCTCCACCTGCACCCCGTCCGCCAGCCGCCAGATCGCCACCTGGGTCCCGGCCGCCGCGCTCTCCGCGGTGAGCGCCCCGGCCCCCGCCACCTTGGCGAGCCCGGCCAGATCGTTCAGCTGCGGATAGGAGTGCTCCAGGACCCAGCGGATCCGGCCCGCCTCCCTGTTCCCGGCCAGCGGACTGCCGGCCCAGCCGCTTTCGGTGTACCGCGCCTGGGGCTGCGCGTTGCCCGCGACGCCGACCCCGTACGTCTGGAGCATCCCGCCGCCGTCGACCCGCATCTCGTAGAGGCCGGCCGGGATCTGCCGGACCGAGCCGTCACCGGAACGGAGGACCGCCTGCCCGTAGGTCTTCAGCCCGTCCAGCACGGCGCTCGCACCCTCCGGCACCCGGGAAGCCGCCGGTTCGGAGTCGGCGGCCGCCTGGGCGCCGGGCGCGGCGGCGAGGGCCGCGGCCAGCAGGGCCACCGCCAGCGGACGGCGCGCGGAGCCCCGTACCGGAACGACACCGGGAACGGGTTCGGGAGCGGAAACGGGTTCGGGAGCGGCCTCGGGAACGGAGGCAGCAGCAGAAGAAGGAGCGGATGAAAGAGCGGCGGAACGACCGGGAGGACGGCCGGAGGAGCGAGCCGGAACTGGAACGGAAGCAGGAACGGAGGATGCGGGAACGGCAATCGACACAGTCTTCCCCTTCGGGCCAAAGACCCAGGTGCCCGTGAGTACCGGGGAATCCTATCCGCCTCGAACACTCAGACCACCGCCGCCTTCTGAGTGTCCATCAGCGGCGTATCGGTCTTGACGACGCGGCGGAACGCGGCCGTCCCCCGGTTGAGGTCGTGCCCGACGGCCGTGGCGTCGATTTCCGCCGATACCCACCGGTGACCCTCCCCGTCGGGCGGGTCCTCCCGCACCCTCAGCCGGCCGTGCACCACGAGCGGCTCGCCGACCGCCACGGAACCGGCCAGGTTCACCGCGAGGGTGCGCCGCGCCCGCACCGTGTAGAAGCTGGTGAACCCGTCGGTCCAGGCCTCCTTGCGCCGGTCGTAGTACCTCGGCGTCACGGCGAAACGGAACCTCGCCGACGGGCCGTTGACCGTTTCCTTGTAGTCGATCTGGGTCGCCACGTACCCCACGAGCGTCACCTGGGTGTCGTTCATCCCGGCCGCCCTCCCCCGTGATTCGCACCCGTACGGACCATCCGCACGAGGTACGCACCATGCTGGGGCCGCCCGCCCGTTCCCGCTCCGGCCTGTGGACTACTGGCGGGTTGTGGACAACCTCGTCCCCCCTGCGGCGACAGCGGCGTACTGCTCCCGCACCTCCCGGTAGCGCAGCAGCTCCGCCGCCACCGGCTCCAGAACCCGGGCCCGCCCGCACCCGGCGGCAGCCTGCCGCAGCCTCTGCTCCGCGTCCTGCCCGTACCTGCGCGCCGGGCCGCGGGCCGCGATCGAGCAGGCCCATTCCACCAGCGGTCCGCCGATGATGCCCGCCACCATCAGCAGCACCGGCGGCAGCAGCCGCGGCTCCAGGACCCCGATGATCTGCCCCGCCAGCCACAGCCCGCCGAAGATCTGCAGGAGCGTCATCGCCGCCTGCCCCAGTACCGCCGCCGGCCACCACGTGGGCCGCGGCGGCTTGACGCTCGGCACCGCGACGGCCGCCCCGAGGGTCACCGCCAGCTCGTCCAGCGCCTCCGGGAGCCGTTCGGCACCGCGCACGGCCGTCTCCCGTACCGCCTGCGCCCAAGGCTCGGGCAGGCCGGTGACCGCCTCGTCGGCGACCGCCCGCACGGCCTGCTCCACCTTCTGGCGCGCGGTCACCTCTTCCTCGACGGGCGCCTCGGCGACCGGCGTGCCCCGCCCGCCGATCACCGCGAGGGCGGCCAGGCCCGCCAGCGTGCGCGGTGCGCGCCGGCTCTCGTACCACCGCCACAGCCGCAGCCACGGCGTTCCGCACGCCTTTCCGGCATTGCGCCGCCAGGCCCGCTCGGCCGCCAGCCCGGCCGCATAGGCCCCGACGGCCTCGGCGAGCCGGTCCTCGAACTCGGCGCGCGCCGCCTCCCCGATCTCCGGCCCGGAGTGCCCGGCTGCCACGTAGAGCGGCCGCAGGCGCACGGCCGCGCGGTCGACGTCGGCGGAGATCCGCCGGGTCGCGGCGCCCTTCTCCTGCGTGAACTGTCCGAGGAGTTCGCGCAGTTCCCCGACGCCTTCACCCGTCAGGGCGGAAAGTCCGAGCACCGTGGCTCCCGGCTCCCCGTGCTCGCCGAGCGCGATCCCGTCCTCGTCGAGGAGCCTGCGCAGGTCGTCCAGTACGAGGTCGGCGGACTCTCCGGGCAGCCGGTCCACCTGGTTGAGCACGACGAAGGTCACCTCCGCGTGCCCGGCCAGCGGCCGCAGGTACCGCTCGTGCAGCACCGCGTCCGCGTACTTCTCCGGGTCCACCACCCACACCACCGCGTCGACCAGCGCCAGTACGCGGTCCACGTGGTCGCGGTGCGCGCCGACGGCCGAGTCCAGGTCGGGCAGGTCGACGAGGACCATCCCGCGCAGCGCCTCCGCCTCCGAGGTCTCGCGGGGCCGGCGCCGCAGCCGGCCCGGGATCTCCAGCCGGTCCAGCAGTCCGGCGGCCCCGTCCGACCAGCTGCACGCGATGGGGGCGGCGGTGGTCGGCCGGCGCAGGCCGGTCTCGGAGATCTGCACCCCCGCGAGTGAATTGAAGAGTGTGGACTTGCCGCTTCCGGTGGCTCCGGCGATCGCGACGACCGTGTGCTGCGGTGACAGCCCGCGCCGCGCCGCCGCTTCGTCCAGCACCCGGCCCGCCTCGGCGAGAGTTTTGCCGTCGAGCCGGGTCCGGGACAGTCCGACCAGCTGGCGCAGCGCGTCCAGGCGCAGGCGCAGGGCCCGCCCCTCGGGGCTGAGCGGCGGTGCGGTGGCCTTGCCGCCGTCGCTGCCGGCGCCGGAGACGGCCCGGACGAGGGCCTCGTCGCCTTCGTCGCCCTCGCTGCCCTCCCTGCCCTCCCTGCCTTCGCTGTCTTCGCCGTCGGCCGCGGCGGCCTCGACGGCCTTGGGGCGCGAGCGCGCGATGAGTCCGTCGTCCCAGCGGTCGTCGGTGCGGTCGGTCAGGGCGGTCACCTCGTCACCTCTCCTTCTGCAGTACGGACAGCGCGGCAATCAGCTCGGCCTGTGGTTCCGGGGTCACTTCGAGCGCCTCCAGCGGGGCGAGCCGGCGGTCGCGTTCGGCGCGCAGCACTTGGTCGAGGTGGTCGCCGACCAGCTCCGCGCCCCGGTCGCGCAGCCGCAGGGCGGCCTGGGCGCCGATCCGTTCGGCGAGTTTCTCCCCCGCGGGCCTGGCCCGCTTGCCGCCGAGGAGGGCTGCGACGAGCAGCGCCGCGACGGCGTCGGGGTCGGGGGCGGGCTGCCGGTCGAGCTGCGCGACCTCCTCCTCGGCGAGTTCCTCCAGCACGCGCCGCCAGCGCCGTACGGCCAGGCCGATACGTTCCCCCGCCTCCTTGTCGGGCGTGGGCAGGGGCACGGCGCCCGCGGCGGGTTCGCGCCGCCAGGACTCGGCGATCCGCTCGTCGGCGGCGGCGACGGCGCACTGGAGCAGTGCGGTGAGGGATTCGGCGAGCGAATCGAGAAGTTCGTCGGCGGTCGTGTCGAGGGGGTAGCCGCGCCACCGGGTCAGCGCGTCGCCGGCCAGCACCGCCCCCTGGTCGAGTCGGTTGCGGACGCGCTTGCCCTCCCTCTTGTACGCCTGTTCCACGGCGGAGGTCAGCCGTACGGCGGCGGCGTACTGGGCGGCGACGGCGGAGGCGAGTTCGGGCATCCGGCGGCCGAGGGAGTCGAGCGCGCCGAGCGCGGTCCGCCCGACGGCGTACTGCCGGGCGGCTGGGTCCTGGGCGTGGTGGGCGAGCCAGGCGGCGAGCGGCGCGACGGCGCTGCCCGGGAGCAGTCCGCCGCCGCCGGCCGATTCCGGGAGTTCGGGCACGGTGAAGCGCGGTACGTCGCCCAGCCCGGCCCGGGTGAGCAGGGCCCCGTACTGCCGGGAGACCTCGGCGAGCACCTGGTGCGGCACCCGGTCGAGGACGGTGACGAGGGTGGCCTTGTACTGCTTGGCGGTGCGCAGCAGGTGCCAGGGGACGGCGTCGGCGTACCGCGAGGCGGTGGTGACCATCACCCAGACGTCGGCGGCGCAGATGAGTTCGGCGGCGAGTGTCCGGTTCTCGACCACGAGGGAGTCGATGTCGGGGGCGTCGAGGATGGCGAGTCCGCGCGGGAGGGTGGAGACGGTCTCGATCCGCATCTCGCGGGTGGCGTGACCGTGGTTGTTCGGGGGACGGTGGCCGTGCGGGTGACCGCGCTCCCGGGGCCGGGTCTTGGCGGCGGGGGGCGGCTCCTCCTCGCCGTGCGGCACCCAGACCCGCATGAGGTCGGGCAGTACCCGCATCCCGGCGAACCAGTGATGATCATCCGGATGGCAGACGAGCACGGGCGTACGCGTGGTGGGACGCAGTACCCCCGCCTCGCTGACCTGCCGTCCGACGAGCGAGTTGACGAGGGTGGACTTTCCGGCCCCGGTGGACCCGCCGACGACGGCGAGCATCGGCGCCTCGGGCGCCTTCAGCCGGGGTACGAGGTAGTCATCGAGCTGTGCGAGCAGCTCGGCTCTGGTCTGGCGGGCGCGCGGAGCGCCGGGCAGGGGCAGCGGCAGACGCACGGACGCGACCCGGTCGCGCAGGGCGGACAGGGCATCGAGCAGCTGAGGCCGAACATCCAAGGTCACCACATGCGAAGAATGCCCAATTTAGGACCATTTTTGAAGCTTATACGTCCTCTGCGCGCCGAGCGCTACTCCAGCGGGACATCCTGGACACGGCGGACGAGTGGGGCGCAGGCATAACGAGTGCACAACACCAGGGGCGCCGCGGCGCAAAAGCGATGCGAGAATCGCACCTGCCTGCGATTATCGGGACCGCTTCACCGAACCTCCACATCGTGGCACGCGGGTGAAGCAACCGGGACAAGGCGACCGGAGCCCTATCCTTGACCCGGCACGGACCGCAGTCCCACCCCCACCAGGGGCTCCAGGCCCACCACGGCCACCTTCCGGCCCCCGTAGCTCAGTGGATAGAGCAGGTGCCTTCTAAGCACTTGGCCGCAGGTTCGAGTCCTGCCGGGGGCACTCTTTCCGCACCACCTTCAGCCCTCCCTCGCGGAGGGCTTTCGTGCAGGTCAGGGCAGTTTATCGAGACGTTCGTAGCAGCGAGGTAAGAGCCGGACAGCCGCCCGGTAAGCTCGAACGGCAGTCCGGCTCTATCCGGCTGATTCCCGCTTTCCACGGGTTGCCACGGTGGATACGCGGTGGCGTTCCCGGGCGCGAGGCTCAGACCTCGGGGAGGTCTCCTCCAGCCTCAATGCGCTGCTTCAGGTCCTTCAGATGGCCCACGATGCATCGGGCGTACACCGCCAGGAGCACCGGAACACTGTTGCCCGCCCACTCAGCTACCTGCGCCAGCGGAACGCCATCGTTGAGCCAGTTCGTCAGGCAGGTGTTCCGCAGGTCGTACACGCGCTTACCCAGGGGGACGCGAACTCCTCGGGGGTGAGGGTCTCCTGGCGAGCAGAGCGCCATGCACGCCGGATGACGGACCCCGCGAGCATCTCCCCCTTCTCACCCGGAAAGACCAGATCGCCCGGCTTCAACCCCTCGCGCTCGGTGTGTTCCCTCAGGACCTTCGTCAGGGCAGGGCGGCACGGAACCGTCCGCATGTCGTCCTTGGCTCGCCCCTTCAGGCCCCTCTCCTCGTGGATGGCACCATCGTTCGTCCAGTGCTTCCCCACTTCGGGTTGAGCAGTGTGGATGAGCAGCTCACCCCATTTGGTCGCCGGCGTCCGCCGGGGGGAGCCGGGCATCCATGACGTACATGGCGACCACTTCTTCCGGCCTCGGCCCGGCCCAATACATCGTGGCGAAGAAAGCATGTAGGCGCGCCCCACCGCGGGGCCGTCGGCGTACCCAGCCCAGCAGACCGGCCGCCTGCGAGCGATTGATCAGAGATCGCTTATCAACGGCGAGAGACGTCTTCGGTGTCGTCCCTCGCCCCTTAGGTAAGGGCTTGGTTCGCAGTACGTTCTGCTTGACCGCATGCTCCAGCATGCGGTCAAGCACCCGCCGACTGCGCTTGATGGTGCTGGCCGCTGTCACGGAGCCGTCGAGCCGACTCGACACCGCGCGCAAAACCGCGTCCACCCGCGACGGGTCTTCCCAGGCCGCCATGGTCAGGCAGTTGCGCTCGACCCACCTCAGGATGGAGTCAATCTCAGGAGGTGTGTCACCCCGTCGGCGGGCGTTGAAAGCGAACTCCCGCAGCGCCGTGCGCACGACCACGGGGTCGAACGTGCTGGGCACTGGCGACCGCAGGAGCACTTCGGTCCCATCCTCAGAGCACTCTCCCCGTTCATCGGTCGGCACCAGCCAGCGTAGTCGGGAGCCAGCTCGGGGGAGTCGGCCATTACCTATCTCTCTTCCCGTTGATATTGGGGCACGGGGCAAACGTCCGGAGGCTGCCCGGGGCGTCTCGCCGGTACTCCCTGCCAGTCCGGCCGAAGGGCAGCGCGCCCTTCATGGCTCGGGGGATGATGCCGGGCATGTCCCCGGAACTGATCACCGCGATAGCCACCCTGGCTGGCGTTGCACTAGGCATCGCAGGCACCCTCTCTGCCGCACGCATCCAGGCCAAGGACAGTCACGCTCAGGCAGACGCGACCTTTCGGGCGGCCCAGACGACGGCTACCAGGCAGTATGCAGCCGCCCTAGAACAGCAGAATCGAGCTGCTCAGAGGACTGCATGCGTCGGCTTCTTGGCCGTAGCCAGAGACTTCGTGCGTCGTGCCGAGTACACACGCACCTCTGAGGGGGATCGTGACCGTAGCGCTCAGGACCTGAGTGAGCCTCTTCATCAGATCCAAACAGCCTTTGCAGTGGAGTTGGAAGGGCCTGAAGTGGTGTTGGTGAGGGCCATAGAGTTCGCGCGCGAATCCTTCGTTTTTCAAGAACGTCTGGAAGTCGGCGGGCATGTCTACCGTGCAATGAACAAGTGGCGATGCACTTCGACGATACTCTCAGGGACTTCCCGGCCATCGGGTCTCTAGACCGACTGCGGGCCATCACTGGGGAGCCGTTCCTGCAGGACCGCATGCACCTGATGTGCAGCCCCAACATCCTGTCGACTGCAGACGCGATCGAGGGGATCGGCGCCCGATGCCGTACAGAATTATTGCGCGCCAAGTCCCTGCTGCTGCCCTACGTGGAGGAGGGGATCCTCGCTGAGGGCGAGGTGGAGGCCATCGTCCGGCACGCCGGTAAACAGGAGTGCAGTGTCGGAGATCTGCTGAGCTCGGTGCAGGCAAAGATGGACACAGCTCTCAGCAGCTTCATCCTGGCGGCCCGAACGCACCTCAATGCCACTGCGCCGAAGACCGCCTAGCAGCCACGGCGGCCAGGACGGGGAGTCTCCGTCTTCCTGGCACCCGCCGACGGCACCGGCCCCCCCGAACTGTCCCTGATCACGGCTCATGACCAGCCTTTGGCCAGCTCGCGAGGTTCGACCGAGTGAAAGTCTCTTGAAGTACAGGTCAGGGCATGTGCCGGTTTCCATATGAGTGTTGTCTTCTGGCGCCACTATTCCCCGCGGTTCCCGCGGAACGGGCACGAGAAGGGCACGGCCCCGCCATCTGGTCCGTAGCTCTAGCCGGATCGCTCGGCGACGGTCATTCCGGCCGCTGCGGGGTTGCTGAGCGACGCCTCCGAACGTGGGCGATGACCATGGTTGCTGCATCCGCTGCTGCACTCGGCCCACCAGGGTCAAGCGGCTTTGGCCGAGCACGAGCCAGGCAAATGGGTGACGTCGTCAGCTACGTGTTCTGGGTGAGCGCTACGGGCAGGGGCAGTCCGAGTGGCTAGCTGCCGAGCGCTCGGTAACGTAGACGTGGGTAAGCCGGACCCGATTGACCCGCCGCCTTCTTCGACAGGAACGGCAGATCCTCAATGCTAAGCAAAATCCTTGCGATATTGCTTATGACCGGGGGGGGCAGTGCTGATCATTGCCTGTGTCGTCACTATGATTACGCACCGGGGGCCGATCACTCTTGAGAAAATTGGCCTAGCCTTGGGTACGAGTATCTCAGTGCTTGGCCTTTGGGTTCAGATGCAGACGTCACCGCCAAGTGAGCCGCACGAGGTTGGTGGAGTAGAGCTCACCGGCTACTGCCAGTCCAAGGGGTTCGAGCGGGCGAGCTACCCCCAAGACGTCGAGAGGGTCAAGGACTGGAAATGTAAGGGACCAGGAAACAGGACAACGCCTATCACGAATGGTGGATCTTTGTCGTGGGATGAAGCATGCGAATTCGAATACGGAGGCGGTGCATTTGCGGTCAACACAGATCCACTGGATCTACCATTCGGGGTTACGTGCATGAAGTAATTCCCGTGCTGACACCATGCCCTTTACGAGCGAGTAGCAGTGGGGCATCTTCGATCACAGATTGCGACGATCTCAAAACCCGTGGCGCGAGTCACCGTGGGTTCAAATCCCGCACACACCGCACGTGAACGGCCCCTAGAAACCGCCATGAACGGTCGGGGGCCGCTTCCATGCCTCCTGCCGGGACCGACCCCGCCCCAGCGCATCGGGCACGAGTAAGGCACGCGCCCCTCCGGGGCACTTCCATCAGTCGTGTCCGATGCACCCACCCATGGAAGTGGGTGACGCGGAAGTGGCGGGCCACCGCGTTGACGGCTTGCTGCGACGATGCGGCTTCTGGCGGGTCAGGAAGGAAGCTGAGCCAATCTTTCTTGGCCGCTGCGTGGGCCTTCGTTCGACGCGTCGCAGGCATACAAGCTCATCGGCCGATGACACTCGCTTACGTCTTTGTTCACGGCCTCAAGGTAGCCCAGAGGTCGCGGAGCGCTTTGGCCGGTGTCCTGCCCGGCTTGGGGTCGAGCATGATCAGGGGCCACTCGACCACATTTGCTGTCAGGCCCAATGCCTGACCGAGTTTGTCGGCCGGCGCAAGGCCCCTGGGGTCACCTCTGGGCCGTCCGAGGCCGAGGCAAGCCGACACAGGGCGCGCCTGAAGCCCAGGATCACGCCTCTTCAGGTGCCATAGAGAGGTGACGGAAGATCGATCACGGCTCCGGAGGCGGGGAAGGAGTCTGAAGGCTGGTGAGGACCACCATGGCCGCTCGGGCACCTCCCCTTCATTGATCATTGGCTCCATTCTGCCTGGGCTTGCCGCCGCAGCCGCTCTCGAGGCAGGGCAACGGGGACTGGAGCCGGCGCAACAGAGAACTGCGGATCGCGGAGCAGGGGCAGATCACCGGCCGGTTCAACGACGCGATCACACATCTGAATTCGATGACTGGGTCGAATCAATCGGGGCTCACATAATGGATTGCAGTAGCAATACACTTATCGGCAGCGTAATTATCCCTGTCATTCTATCTCTAGTGGCGGTAGGGGGTGGCGTCTACTATTCGGAGCGTCATCATTCGACTCGGGAAAGATGGAAGGCCACCCTGTGGTGGACACTAGTTCCATTCACGGCCATCGCCATCCTGCTCCTGATCCTGTATTTGAGTGGAGTATTCAAGCTCTCCTGCGGAGGAGTCTCCGAATCGAGAACAGGGGTGACCGTTACAGGCGGCGATCCCTGGACTGACACCGGGATCATTCTCCATGAAGGGATGTTCCGTGTCGCATATATCGGCGGGACGATCCGCGTTGCGTACAGAGGTGAGGACAGGACCCCGTTCCGAAAAGAATCCTGCGTTGCAGACCAGAAAACCTTTGGAGGCCAGTGGACCGCGCCAGGACTGCACTGCTATGCCCTCATTGCGCGAATCGGAGAGGGCCCCATCTTCGAGGTCACCAAAGGAAAGGAATTCTCCGTACGGGCTGACGGAAAACTCTATCTTGGGATTAATGACGAGTATAACAGCTTCGTCGATAATACTGGATCCTGGGATCTTGAGGTTGTCCACCGTAAGGGCAGTCAGTCGCCATCTACTCGCGGCGCATTTTTGGGGAAGCCTAATTTGTCGGGCTATTGTCAGTCGCTTGGTGCTCCGACTTTCACCGCCCTCGGCGGAAATGCATACGATTGGCGATGCGTTTACCCTGGTGGTCGAATGGTGAGTATTGACATGGATCGCCTTTGCGTGTGGCAGTATTCCAGGCGGGATGCCGTGGCAGGGCTAGATAGTTTCTACGACCGGGCATCTTGGAAATGTTGGGCTCCCGATCGCTGAGGCTGCTTTCCTCGGCCACCCCTTATGCCGGTATCGCCGTGCAGTTTGTGGACCTGCCGTTAAAGCGCGACGAGCGACCGCGCACAGTTCGCAGACTTCCAAAGACCATCGGAGATCGCCGCAACCAGCAGGCTCTCCGAAACAGGGGGAGCCGCGGCGCGACGGGGAAGGCATGACCACCGTTGGCCATACCGGACCGCGTTCCTCCGGTGGATACGCGGGGCGTTGGGCACTGGACGCGCCGCGCGCACATCGCGGAGGGCGGGTCTGCGATCCGGTGGCCCGCCCCCCGCGTTCGTCAGCCGAACCCGGCAGGGCGAGTTCGCCACCGCCCGGTAGCCGGCGTAACCGTGCACGTACGGGCGCATTCGGCGAGGCCACCGCCGGATCACCCGTACCGGCCGTCCACTCGGGTCGTCTCGGCTCCCGGACCGGACACGCCCGTGCTCAACCGCGTCTGCCGGCTGCCGGATCGGCCCTCCACACGATCCGGCCTGCGGGGTGCTCGGGCCGTGCCGGGCGCGTGGGGGCTAGGAGATCCCGAGGATCCGGACCGCCTGGTAGTACGTCCACGCCGTGCTGTCGCAGGAGCCTCTGCGGCTGCCCGAGTAGTGCGCACAGACCCGCTTCAGGTCTGCGTGGAAGGCCTCGTCCAGCCGGGACTTGGCGGCCGGAAACAGACCCGCCGCCCGGTGGTTGCGGTAGCCGAAGTCGTGGCGCGCGCAGGCCATCCGGAAGGGGAAGCCGAAGGGGTTTTCAGGGGAGCTGGTGCAGTAGTCGGTCGACCAGTCGAATCCGTACGCGGACCAGCCGGCCCGGTTCCCGCGCGCCGCCGCCCAGGCCTCGTAGCTCGCCGCGCTGGTCTGCGTCCAGGTGCTGAGCACCCGGGGCTTGTCCGCGGGGACGGCCGACGCCGGGGTGGCGACGGCGAGGACAGCGGCCATGGCGGCAGCGGCAAAGGCGGGGACGGGGGTGAGGCGGCGGCGCATGACGTTCCTCCTGGAGCGGGCAGCGGACGGCGCCCGGACTCCCCGTGCGGCCACGGACCGCGCCTCGTCGCCCTGCGCCGCCTTCTCAACGAGGGACGGGGCCGCTCCGTACCGCCTGCCGCCTCTGCCATGACCGGGCGGGTGAGTCGGCCCCCGGCCGCGGAGGGCGCGCGGTCAGGGGCGGCAACCCGTCACCGCCGAGCGGCACTCGGCTCGTTCGTCAGAGGGCGAGGTCACCGGCCCCGTCACCGTCCCGGGCCCCGTCCCCGTCCCCGTCCCCGTCCCGCGCCAGAATCCGGGCGGCCGCCCCGGCGAAGCCGTCCGGGTTGTCCAGCATGATGTTGTGCCCGCAGTCGGGGACGGCCAGTACGGCGACACCCGCCGCCCGGAGCGCGTCGGCTCCAGGGAGCGGACCGTCCGCCTCGGGCAGCAGGAAGCCGCGCGGAATCTGCAGCCCCAGCAGGAGTTCGCGCATCGTGGGCTCGGTGCCCGCGGCCAGGTGGACGGCGCTGCGGTGCAGTGCGGTCCGCCCGGCCAGCCGCATCGTGGACCACCAGTGCGCCCCGACGCGGTCGCGCACCTCGGCCCACCCGCCCGCCAGGAACTCCTCCTCGGTGTAGGAGGCGATCCCGCTGCTCCCGGACGCACCCGGTACGCGGGGCAGCGGATCCAGGTTGGCGTCGACGAGCACCAGCCGGGACACCAGGCGGGGATGCCGGTCGGCGAGCACGATGGCGACGGAGCCGCCCATGCTGTGCGCGATCAGTTCGGCGCCTTCCGCCCCGGCCTCGGTGAGGGCGGCCGCCAGCGCGTCGGCGTGCGCCTCGAGGGTGTAGGAGAAGTCCTCGGGCCGGTCGCTGTACCCGTGGCCCAGCAGGTCGACCAGCAGCGAACGACGCCCCGCCAGCAGCGGATGGACGGCGCTCGCCGCGAAGTAGGCGGGCGATCCGGCCCCGAGCCCGTGCACGTACACGCGGGCCGGTTCCTCCCCCGGCAGCTCGACCCAGCGGATCCGGTCGCCGTTCGCGGTGACGGCAGCGCTTCGCACGATGTGCTCCCCCGTGTACTTCCCCGTATGTGCAGGGACTTGCAGGTGCTTCCCGGTACTTCCCGGCGCTCCAGGTACCTTCCGGTACCTCCGGGCCGAGGATAGCCAGCCCCCGACGGGCGCGTCCCGGCTCATCCCGGCTCGTCCCGGCTCGTCTACCCTCGGTCAGGTGATCGAGTACATGAACCAGCTCGGCGGCGACGCACCGCGGACCGGCACGCCCCCCGAGGGCGCGGCCGTCGTGGTGTGGTCCCTGGACACCTCGCTGGAGTCGGTCGGCGGACACCGGGTGGCCGAGGCCGCGGCGCTGCTGGACGCGGGCGAACAGGACCGCGCCGGGAAGCTGTTGAGGCCCGAGGACCGGCAGCGGTACCTCGCCTCGCACCTGGCGCTGCGCGTGCTGCTCGGCAGCTACCTGGGGCAGGCTCCGGAGCAGGTCGTCCTGGTGCGGGAGGACTGTCCGTGCTGCGGCGGCCCGCACGGGCGGCCCGCCGTGGCCGGCGGCGCGGTCCACTTCTCCCTCTCGCACAGCGGCGACATGGCCTACCTCGCCTTCGCCGGGGTGCCGGTCGGCGTCGACGTGGAGGAGACGCCGGGCGAGAACGCGGTGGCCGACGTGCTGCCCATGCTGCACCCGGACGAGGTCGCCGAGCTGACCGCCCTGCCGGAGGCCGCCCGCCGGCCCGCCCTCGCCCGTGTCTGGAGCCGCAAGGAGGCCTGCCTCAAGGCCGAAGGCACGGGCCTGGCCCTCGGCCTGACCGAACCGTACGTAGGCTCCGCCCCGGCCCCGGCCCCCGTACCGGGCTGGACGCTACGGGACCTCCCGGCCCCCGCGGGCTACGCGGCGGCCGTGGCCGTGGCCGTGCTGGCCTGACGCGCCTGACCGCCACGGCGGTCGGGGCCGGGGCCGGGTCCGGCCTCCGTTCCCGCACTGACGCGGCCGTGGGCAGGGGCGGTCGGGCGGCGGCGGGGAGTCGTGGTGGGCCGTCATCTCGGGTCCGACGGTGCCGGGGTGCGGTGCTGTCGTGGTGCGGCGGTGCGGTGCTGTGGTGGTGCGTCAGGGTCTCCGGCTCCCGCGGGCCAGCTCGGTGGCTCCGGCATGGGATGAGCCACCGCTGCGAAGGGCACGGAGATGTGCCTGTACGAGCTCTTCGCGGACGAGGGCCGTCGGCGCCGCAGGATCGGCCGCGCCCTGACCCCTCGCCCTGACCACTCGCCCTGCCCCTTCGACCTGGCGCTCGCCGACGAGGCCCGGCCGCACGGCCGTTACGGCATGCGGGTGGGGGCCGACACGGACGACGGGGCGGCCCCGGCCACGTACGCCTCCGCCGGAGTCCGCCACGAGGGCGTCCTCGCCCTGCGCGGCCGACCCCCGTAGGCGAGGTAGCTCCCGCGGCGGCGTGTCGTGCGCCCAGTCGGCGCACCCTCCGCGCGCCTGCGCCGCCCGTCGCCGAGCATCGGCCACATGATCGCATTTGCCGCCCTCCTCCCGGCCGCCGCCGCCCTCCTCGCGGCGGCCACGACGGCCACCGCCCTGCCGCCGCCCTCCGACACCGCCGACACCACCGACACCGCCGCCCCGTACGTCGTCGTCCTGAAAGACACCGTCTCCCGGACCCCGGCCCGCGCGCTGGCCGACGAGGCGGCTCAGGCCGGTGACCAGGTCGTCGCCGTCTACGACACCGTCCTGAGCGGCTTCGCCGTCCGTACCACCGCCGCCCGGGCGGCCGCCCTGGCCGCCGACCCCCGGGTGGCCTCTGTAGAGCCGGACGCGGAGTTCCGCATCACCGACACCCAGCCGCAGGCGCCCTGGCCGCTGGACCGGATCGACCAGCGCGAACTCCCGCTCGACGGCTCGTACTCGTACCCGACCAGGGCCGAGGGCGTCACCGTCTACCTCCTGGACACCGGGATCAACGCCGCCCACCAGGAGTTCGGCGGCCGCGCCCGCACCGGCTACAACGGGGTGTTCCTCGAAACCTCCCGCGACTGCAACGGTCACGGGACACACGTCGCGGCGACCGTGGGCGGCCGGACGTACGGCGTCGCGAAGGGGGTCTCCCTCGTCGCGGTGAAGGTGGCCGACTGCTCCGGCGGCGGACGCCTGTCGGCCATGGTCGGCGGGATCGAGTGGATGGTGAAGAACGCCGCCAGGTCCCCCTCCACCCCGGCGGTGGCGAACCTGAGCATGGGCGGCACCCCCAGCTACGCCCTCGACGCAGCGGTCACGCGGGCCGTCGCCGCCGGGATCACCTTCACCGTGGCCGCCGGCAACGACGGCGAGGACGCCTGTGCCGGATCCCCGGCCCGCGTCCCGCAGGCCGTCACGGTCGGCGCGACCGACGCCGCGGACCGGCGCGCGCCGTTCTCCAACCACGGCCGCTGCGTGGACCTCTCGGCTCCCGGCGTGTCCGTCACCTCGGCCTGGAAGGGCTCCGCCACCGCCACCGCACGGGCCTCCGGCACCTCGATGGCGGCCCCGCACGTGGCCGGAGTCGCGGCGCTCGTCCTCGCCGACGGCACGGCGAAGACCCCGGCGCAGGTGTCCGAGGCACTGGTACGCAGCGCCGTGCGGGACCGGATCACCGCGCTCCCGGCCGGGACCCCGAACCTCCTGCTGCACACCCCGACCGACCGCTAGCGGCGGTCACCGACCAGTCGGTATCCGATGTGCCATCAGCCCCGCTCTGATGGCACATCAATTTCTGTGTGCTTCGGGCGAAAACAAGTCATTGACTTCTCATCACCGCGACGCGTCAATGTCGGCCACCGCACCGGCTCGGCCTCCCCCACACAGCGGGTGGGGGGAGGGGTTCGTCATGACGAAGGAGTCGCGACCCAGTGAGTACCCAAACGCTCAGACGAAGAGTGCTGGCCGGGGCGGGAGCCCTTTCCCTGGCCCTGACGGGCGGTGTGGTGGGCCTGGCAGGCTCCGCCGAGGCCGCGACCAAGACCACCGCGGTGTTCGAGAACTGCGACGCCCCGGCGCCGCAGCCGGACGGTTCGGGCAACCAGAACTACACGATCACGCTGCCCGACGGCGCCAAGGCCGGCGACGTCGTCCCGATCACGATCGACCCGGGTGCGAGCCCGCTGGTCCCCGGCTTCTCCGTCACCACGGTGAACACCTCCAAGATCACCCTCAAGGTGGGGACGACCACGCAAGTGGTGACCAGTCCGCCCGAGACCGTCACCGTCGTGGCCGGGCAGCCGCTGGACCCCAAGGCGTTCTCCGGAACCATCAAGATCCCCGACGGCACCGAGGGCACCACGGTCGACGTCGCACTCGACCTGGCGGTGACCGACGCGGACCTCTCCGGTTCGGTCTTCACCACCACCTGTACCCCGGCGCCGCGCCCCAGCGCCTCCCTCGGCTCGGTCGCCGTCGAAGCCCTGCCCAAGGACCCCGTCACCACCAGGCTGACGCCCAACAGCGGCCCGGCGGGCACCGCCGTCGTCGTCACCGGCGCCAACTTCCCGGCCGGCCCCGTCACCTGTTCCGCCCTGCTCGCGGGCGTGGCGACCGGTGACACCGGTACCGGCACGGCGGCCGCGTCCGGCGCCGCCACCTGCGACATCACGGTCACCAAGAAGGCCGACGCGATCAAGATCGACGGATCCGTCACCCCGTACAAGGCCTTCGTGTTCCTGGAGCAGCAGGCGGGCGTCAGGAATCCGGTCGACGTCGAGGTCCTGCCCGGGCCTCTGGCCCTCGGCCCGAAGGACGGACAGCCGGCCGTCAGCTTCGGTGCGGTGACCATCAACGGCAAGGCCCAGTCGGTGGTCGGCGTCTTCAACGCCGCGACCGTCCAGGACTTCCGCGGCGGTTCGCTCGGCTGGGACGTGACGGCGACCCGTACGCCGTTCCTGAACCAGGCGACCGGCCACTCGATGGCGAAGGCGCAGATCGGCATCCAGCCGTCCTGCACCGTGACCAACCCGGACAGCCCGAGCACCTGCACCGCGGGCACGCCCGGCGCGATCTCCGAGACCCCGATGAAGGTGGCCTCCCAGGCCGCGGGCGGGGACGAGCTGACTGGTGGTGAGTTCGCCGTCGGCGGCGCCGGGATGATCCAGCTCCCGCCGTTCATGTTCGCCGACACCTACCAGACGGTCGTGACCTTCTCGATCGCCTGACCGGCCCCCAGGCCCCCGGGCTCCCGGGCCCCCGGGGTGGTGCGGTGCTCCGGCGCCGCACCACCCCTTCCCCCTTTCCGTGCCGACGGGAGAACCGCCCATGCGCACCCGCACCTCTCTGTACGGTCTGCTCATCGGCCTCTTGCTGCTGGGCGCGGGCCTGCTCCCCGCCGCCACCGCGACGGCGGCGGACAACGGCACCTGGGGCGTCTTCCCCACGCCCCCGGCGGGTGCGGCGATGACCGACCGCGCGTACTTCTTCCACCAGGGCGCGGCCGGGACCACCGTCCAGGACAGCGCGACGATCCTGAACTCCTCCGACAGGGAGCTGACGTTCCAGATCTTCGCCACCGACGCCGTGAACACCCCGGTGGGCGGCGCCTTCGCCCTGCTGCCGGCGGAGACCAGGCCCAAGGACGTCGGCGCGTGGATCGCGCTGCCTCCGGAGACCGCGACCACGGTGACCGTGCCGCCCAAGGGCCGCAAGGACGTCCCGTTCAGCATCAGGGTCCCCGCGGACGCGACGCCCGGCGACCACGTCGGCGGGATCGTCGCCCTGAACACCGCCGTGGAGGGCGTGCAGCAGGAGGGCAGGGTCCAGGTGGGGGTGAAGCGCTCGGTGGGCGCCCGGCTGTACTTCAGGGTGCCGGGGCCGCTGACCCCGGGGCTGAGCGTGGAGGACGTGAAGGTCAGCCGGTCGGCCCCGCTGCTGCCCTGGGTCCGCGACGCCCGCGCCACCATCTCGTACGCCCTGGTCAACCGGGGCAACGTGGTCGTCGAGCCGAAGGTGGGCGTCTTCGCCGAGGGGCTGTTCGGGCGTCGGGTGCTGAACCGGCCGGCGCGCGAGCTGAAGCTGGTGCTGCTGCCGGGCCAGCGGGTCGAGCTGACCGAACCGTGGCCGGACGCGCCGCAGTCGGACTGGGTGACCGTCACGGTGGCCGCCGGGGCGAGCGCCCATCCCGATCTCGCCTCGGAGTCCGGGACGGACTTCGTCGCCGTCCCGTGGCCGGCGGTGGGCGCGGTCCTGGTGCTCGCGGGCGCCGGCATCGCCTTCCGGGTGGTGCGGCGCCGGCGCAGCGTCGTCCCGGAACACGCCGCTTCCGCACCGGACTTGGCCCGCTCACGCTGACCGGCAGAGGGTCCCCGGGTGACGGCGTCGGACCGGCACCGTACGACGGGGGAGGCACCGTACGACGGGGGAGGCAGCGCCGACGTCTGGTCGCCGCTGTGCCGAGGGGGCCGGGAAAGGGACTCGCCCCCCGCCGTGAGGGTGCGGGGGGCGAGCGGACCCTATGGGCCCGTGTGCGGTCAGCTGAGGGCGGTCAGTGGTTGCGGGGGAAGCCCAGGTCCACGCCCGCGGGGGCGTCCGCGGGGTCCGGCCAGCGGGTCGTGACGACCTTGCCGCGCGTGTAGAAGTGGATGCCGTCGTTGCCGTAGATGTGGTGGTCGCCGAAGAGCGAGTCCTTCCAGCCACCGAAGGAGTGGTAGCCCACCGGGACCGGGATCGGCACGTTGACGCCGACCATGCCCGCCTCGATCTCCATCTGGAAGCGGCGGGCCGCGCCGCCGTCGCGGGTGAAGATCGCGGTCCCGTTGCCGAACGGCGAGGCGTTGATGAGGGCCACGCCCTCCTCGTAGGTCTCCGTGCGCAGGACGCACAGCACCGGGCCGAAGATCTCGTCGCGGTAGGCGTCGGAGTCGGTCCGCACGTTGTCGAGCAGGGACAGGCCGATCCAGTGGCCGTTCTCGTTGCCCTCGACGGTGTAGCCGGTGCCGTCCAGGACCACGTCGGCGCCCTGGTCGGCCGCGCCCTTCACGTACGAGGCGACCTTGTCGCGGTGGGCGGCGGTGATCAGCGGGCCCATCTCGGAGGTCGGGTCGTTGCCGGGGCCGATCTTGATCTTCTCGGCGCGCTCGCGGATCTTGTCGACGAGGGTGTCGGCGATGGAGCCGACGGCCACGACGGCGGAGATCGCCATGCAGCGCTCGCCCGCCGAGCCGTAGGCGGCGGAGACCGCCGCGTCGGCGGCCGCGTCCAGGTCGGCGTCCGGGAGCACCAGCATGTGGTTCTTGGCGCCGCCGAGCGCCTGTACGCGCTTGCCGTTGGCGGAGGCGGTGGTGTGGATGTGCCGGGCGATCGGGGTCGAGCCGACGAAGGAGACGGCCGCGATGTCGGGGTGCGCCAGGAGCGCGTCCACGGCCACCTTGTCACCGTGCACGACGTTCAGCACGCCCGCCGGCAGGCCCGCCTCGCTCATCAGCTCGGCGAGCTTGTTGGCGGCGGAGGGGTCCTTCTCGCTCGGCTTGAGGATGAAGGTGTTTCCGCAGGCCACGGCCAGCGGGAACATCCACATCGGCACCATCGCCGGGAAGTTGAACGGGGTGATGCCCGCGACCACGCCCAGCGGCTGGCGGATGGAGGCGACGTCGACGCGGCTGGAGACCGAGGTCGACAGCTCGCCCTTGAGCTGGGTGGTGATCCCGCAGGCCAGCTCGAC
The DNA here is from genome assembly GCF_042267665.1 of Streptomyces sp. NPDC056224. Lineage (NCBI taxonomy): Bacteria > Bacillati > Actinomycetota > Actinomycetes > Kitasatosporales > Streptomycetaceae > Streptomyces > Streptomyces sp. NPDC056224. The sequence continues at coordinate 64,833 of NZ_JBHJTK010000017.1, read as the reverse complement.
GATCTCCAGGCCGCGTGCCACCTCGCCCAGCGCGTCCGAGTGGACCTTGCCGTGCTCGGCGGTGATCAGCTCGGCGATGGCGTCGCGGTTGGCGTCCAGCAGGGCGCGGTAGGCGAACAGCACCTTGGTGCGGGCGGCCAGCGAAGACTGGCCCCAGGTCAGATACGCCTCCTTGGCCACCTGCACGGCCGCGTCGACCTCGGCGGCCGAGGCGAGCGCGACCTGCGTGGTGACCTCGCCGGTGGCCGGGTCGGTGACCGGGCCGTAGTTGCCCGACGCGCCCTCGACGGTCTTGCCACCGATCCAGTGGTTGACGGTCTTCATGCCTTTGCTCCTTCACAGATGGCGACGTCGCTGCGCGGCTTGCCGGTCGTACTCTTCACGGGCCTGCGCCGCCGCCTTGCGGGTCGCGGTCTCGGCCACAGGAACATCCCACCACGCCTGTGCGGGGGGCGGGCCCGACACAGTGTCGGGCGTTCGGGTCTGTACGTAGACACATGTGGGACATGTTGCCGAGCGAGCCTCGGCGAGGGCTTCCCGCAGGTCACGTACGGTTCGGGCGCGGATCACGGACATCCCCAGGGAGGCCGCGTTGGCCGCGAGGTCCACCGGGAGGGGCTCGCCCGTGTACGAGGCGTCCGGTGCCCGGAAGCGGTACGCCGTGGCGAAACCCTCGGCGCCGACGGCCCCGGAGAGGCCTCCGATCGACGCGTAGCCGTGGTTGTCGAGGATCACCAGCTTGAGTGGGACGCCCTCCTGTACGGCCGTGACGATCTCGGTCGGGTTCATCAGGTACGTGCCGTCGCCGACCAGCGCCCACACCGGGCGGCCGGGCGCGGCGAGGGCGACCCCGATCGCGGCCGGGATCTCGTAGCCCATGCAGGAGTACCCGTACTCCACGTGGTACTGGTCCGCCGACCGGGCCCGCCACAGCTTGTGCAGGTCGCCGGGGAGCGAGCCGGCCGCGTTGATCAGGATGTCGGTGCCGTCGGCGAGGGCGTCGAGCAGGCCGAGCACCTGCACCTGGGTGGGCGGCAGGTCCTCGTCGGCGGCGGGCACGGCGTAGGCCCGGTCGACGCGGGCCTCCCAGCGGCCCCGCCCCTGGCGGTAGGCCGTCCGGTAGGCGGGATCCACCCGGTGGCCGGACAGCGCGAGCCGCAGCTCGTCGAGGCCTTCGCGGGCGTCGGCGACCAGGGGCCGGGCGGCGAGTTTGTGGGCGTCGTACGGATCGAGGTTGAGGCCGATGAACCGGACACGCGGATGCCGGAAGAGGGTCGCGGAGGCGGTGGTGAAGTCGGTCAGCCGGGTCCCGGCGGCGATGACGAGATCGGCCTCCCGGGCCAGGGCGTCGGCGGCGTCGGTCCCCGTGTGCCCGATCCCGCCCATGTCGGCGGGGTGATCGTACGGGAGGACGCCCTTGCCCGCCTGGGTGACCGCCACCGGGATCCCGGTGGCCTCGGCGAGGGCGGCGAGGGCCGCCTGGGCCGCGCTGTGCCGGATCCCGCCGCCCGCGACGATCAGCGGCCGCGCGGAGGCCCGTACCGCCTCGGCGGCCGCGGCGAGCTCGTGGCGGTCGGGCCGGGGCCGTCGCACGCCCCAGACGCGCTCGGCGAAGAACTCCTCGGGCCAGTCGTACGCCTCCGCCTGCACGTCCTGCGGCAGCGCGAGGGTGACGGCGCCGGTCTGCACGGGGTCGGTGAGCACCCGCATCGCCTGGAGGGCGGCCGGGATCAGGGCTTCGGGGCGGGTGATCCGGTCGAAGTGGCGGGAGACGGGCCGAAGGGTGTCGTTGACGGAGACGTCCCCGGCGTGGGGGACCTCCAGCTGCTGGAGCACGGGGTCGGCGGGGCGGGTGGCGAAGGTGTCGCCGGGCAGCAGGAGCACCGGGATCCGGTTGACCGTGGCGAGGGCGGCGCCGGTGACGAGGTTGGTGGCGCCGGGCCCGATGGAGGTGGTGACGGCGTGCGCGGAGAGCCGTCCGCTCTGCCGGGCGTACCCGACGGCCGCATGCACCATGGCCTGTTCGTTGCGGCCCTGGAGGAAGGGCATGGCGTCCTGGCCGGTCTCCAGGAGGGCCTGCCCCAGCCCGGCGACGTTCCCGTGTCCGAAGATCCCCCAGGTGGCGGCGATCAGCCGGCGGCGCTGTCCGTCGCGCTCGGTGTACTGCCGGGCGAGGAAGGCGACGAGGGCCTGGGCGACGGTGAGTTTCATCGGGGTGCCTCCGCCTTGGGAAAGGGCAGCCGGGGGTCGATGTCCTGGCCGTCCCAGGTGGACCGGATCCAGCCGTGCCCGGGGTGGTCGCGGATCAGCCACTCCCTGGTCGCGCCCGGACCGGCCATCACGTTGAGGTAGTACATGTCGTGGCCGGGGGTGGCGATGGACGGGCCGTGCCAGCCGTCGGGGATGAGCACCGCGTCCCCGGTGCGCACCTCGGTGAGGATGTCGGTCTTCCCGGCCGGGGAGGGGGTGACGCGCTGGTAGCCGAGCCCGGGGGTGTCCCCGTGCGGGGCGATCTCGAAGTAGTAGATCTCCTCCAGCCGGGACTCCTCGCCGGGATGGTGCTCGTCGTGTTTGTGGGGCGGGTACGAGGACCAGTTGCCTCCGGGGGTGAGGACCTCGACGGCGATGAGCCGGTCGCACCCGAACCCGGCGGGGCCCGCGGCGGCGAAGTTGTTGACCTGGCGGGAGCACTGCCCGGCGCCGCGCAGTTCGACGGGCACGGCCTCGGCCGGCCCGTACCGGGCGGGCAGCCGGTTGTCGCACCGGGCCCCGGCGAGAGCGAACCGGCCCCCTCGGGCCGATACGACCTCCGCGTGCCCGTCGCGGGGCAGGTAGGCGAAGTCGGTGACGGCGTCGAACACCCCGGCGCGCCCTCGCAGTTCGAACACCTCCGGTCCGCTGGCGGGGTTCCGCCCCGGACCCCGCGCCCCCGACGCCGGCGGGGCGGGATCCGGCCGGTGCCGCTCGCCCCGCGGGGCCGACTCGATCCCGCCCGACGAGGCCGGCTCGATCCCGCCCGACGAGGCCGGCTCGATCCCGCCCGGCGGGGCCGGTACGGCGCTCCGCGCGTCCCCTCCGGGGGGCGCCCCGGCGGGCCGGCTGCCGCGCGGCGGCGACTCCGGCCGCGCCCCGCCGCCCGGCCCGGCCCCACCGCCTTGGCCCGCCGCGCCTTCCGGGCTCGCCGGGGTGTGCGGCGCAAAGTCCCGGCAGCGGACCTCGCACCCGCCCGCCAAGGGGAGGACGATCCACTCCGAGTCCCCGCACGCGTGCGCGTACACCTCCCCCGGCGCGAGGTCGAGGACGACCAGCCTCGTCCAGTCCATCCTCCACTCAGACACGACCGGCACGGCCCAGCACCTCCTCGACCTCGTCGGGGAACGGCATCGCGGCCGAGCACGCCAGCCGCGAAGCCACGATCGCCCCGGCCGCGTTCGCGAAACGCATGGTCCGCTCCAGCTCCCATCCGGCGAGCAGCCCGTGGCACAGAGCGCCCCCGAACGCGTCTCCCGCGCCGAGCCCGTTGACCACCTCCACCGGCACCGGCGGGACCTCGGCCACCGTCCCGTCGCGGTGCACCGCCAGCACGCCCTGCGGGCCCCGCTTGACCACCGCCAGTTCCACCCCGGCCGCGAGCAGCGCCCGCGCCGCCGCGTACGGCTCGGACTCACCGGTGGCGATCGCGCACTCCTCGGTGTTGCCGACGGCCACCGTCGCGCCGGCCAGCGCCCGCTCGTAGTACGGCCCGGGTTTCTCGCGCCACAGCACCGGCCGCCAGTCCAGGTCGAAGACCGTGGTCCCGGACTTCGCGCGGGCGTCCAGCGCCGCCAGGGTGGCGGCGCGGCTCGGCTCCTCGCTCAGGCCGGTGCCCGTCATCCAGAACACCCGGGCCTCGCGTACCGCCTCCAGGTCCAGCTCCTCCGTCGCGATCTCCAGGTCGGGGGCCTTGGGCAGCCGGTAGAAGTACAGCGGGAAGCGGTCGGGCGGGAAGATCTCGCAGAAGGTGATCGGGGTGGGGAGCCCGGCGACCTCCGCCGCCCACCGGTCGTCCACGCCGAACCCCCGCAGCTCGGCGCGCAGATACGCGCCGAAGGGATCCGCGCCGGTACGGGTGATCACCGCCACGCGTCGCCCCAGCCGGGCGGCGGCGACGGCCACGTTGGCCGGGGAGCCGCCCAGGAACTTGCCGAAGGTCTCGGCCTCGGCCAGTGGTACGCCGGGCGTCAGCGGGTAGAGATCCACCCCGATCCGCCCCATCGTGATCAGGTCGAACCTGATCGGGTCGCCGGTCACATCCAGTCCTCCCACTCGTCCTCACCGTCCCTTCGAGCCTCGCACCCTAAGGTGGCCGCTATGACGTCCTCCCCGCACGCGTTGACCCGTATCCGCGTCGGTTCGGCTCCGGACTCCTGGGGCGTCTGGTTTCCCGACGACCCCCGCCAGACGCCCTGGGAGCGGTTCCTCGACGAGGTCGCCGACGCCGGGTACGAGTGGATCGAGCTCGGCCCCTACGGCTATCTGCCCACCGATCCCGCGCGACTCGCCGAGGAGACGGCCAAGCGCGGGCTGCGGGTTTCGGCCGGAACGGTCTTCACCGGACTCCATCACGGGCCCGCCGTATGGGAGGACACCTGGGAGCACGTGTCGCGGATCGCGGCGCTCACCCGGGCCGTGGGCGCGGCCCACCTCGTGGTCATCCCCTCCTTCTGGCGGGACGACAAGACCGGCGAGGTGCTGGAGGACCGCGTCCTGACCCCCGGTCAATGGCGTGAACTGGCCGCCCAGACCGAGCGGCTGGGCCGGGAGGTCCAGGACCGGTACGGGCTGCGGATCGTGGTGCACCCGCACGCCGACACGCACATCGACACCCCTTCGAACGTGGCGCGCTTCCTCGACGCCACCGACCCGGGCCTGGTCTCGCTGTGCCTGGACACCGGGCACTACGCGTACTGCGGGGGCGACAGCGTCCGGGCGATCGAGACCTTCGGCGAGCGGATCGGCTACCTCCACCTCAAGCAGGTGGACCCGCGGATCCTCGCCGCAGTCGTCGCGGAGCAGCTGCCCTTCGGTCCGGCGGTGGGCCGCGGGGTGATGTGCGAACCGCCGTCGGGGGTGCCGGCGCTGGAACCGGTGCTGGCGGCGGCCCAGCGGCTCGGCGTGGACCTGTTCGCCATCGTGGAACAGGACATGTACCCCTGCGAGCCCGACCGGCCGCTGCCGATCGCCCGCCGCACCCGTGCCTACCTGCGCTCCTGTGGCGCCCGCTGACCCATCCCGGGAGGAACACGACATGAGCACGCTCGGTATCGCCGTCATCGGCACGGGGAAGATGGGCGCCGACCACGTCCGCAGGATCGGCCGGACCGTCGGCGGGGCCCGGGTGGTGGCCGTGGCCGACCCGGACGGTGACCGGGTCAAGGAGGTCGCGGGCGCCCTGGACGGCGCGGGCGCGCACACCGACCCGGCGGCCGCGATAGCGGCGCCCGGGGTGGAGGCCGTACTGATCGCCTCCCCGGGGCCCGCCCACGAGGAGGCCATCGGGCTGGCCCTGGAACGGGGGCTGCCCGTGCTGTGCGAGAAGCCGCTCACCCCGGACCCGGCGGGGGCGGTGCGCATCATGGAGGCCGAGCGGCGGTTGGGGCGACGCCTGGTGCAGGTGGGGTTCATGCGCCGGTACGACGCTGAGTACGGGCGGCTGAAGGAGCTGCTGGACGCGGGCGGGATCGGGCGGCCGCTCTTCTTGCACTGCCGGCACCGTAACGCCGCCTCGCCGTCCTTCTTCACCAGCGACATGCTGATCAGCGACTCCGTGGTGCACGAGGTGGACGCGGCCCGCTGGCTGCTGGGGCAGGAGATCACGGCGGTCACCGTGCTCTCCCCCACTCCGTCCTCGGCGGCTCCCGAGGGGCTGCGCGATCCCCGGCTGGTGCTGCTGGAGACGTCCGGCGGGGCCGTCGTCGACGTGGAGATCTTCGTCAACTGCGGCTTCGGCTACCAGGTGCAGTGCGAGGCGGTCGGCGAGTCCGGGAGCGCCCGGATCGGCGACGGTCACGCGATGGTGGTGCAGGCGGCGGGCCGGTGGGGCGGCGAGATCGACCAGGACTTCACGGTGCGCTTCGCGGATGCCTACGACCGGCAGCTGCGCGGCTGGGTGGCCGCGGCCGCGCGGGGCACGGTGGCCGGACCGGACGCGTGGGACGGCTACGCGGCGGCCGCCGTCTCGGAGGCGGGGCTCGCAGCCGCGCGCACCGGCGCACGGACCCTCGTGGAGCTGGTGGAACGGCCCACCCTCTACCGCTGACCCCGGTCTCCCGCTGCCCCCTCCGTCCGTGTTCCTGCCCGGCGACCTCTGTGCCGCATCTGTCACAGAGGTCGTCTTTGTGTCACACATATCCGCATTACGCGGGCTTTCCGTCACAGGCGGTCTACAGCCCCTCCCCTGCCCCCACCCCGCGTCGTTGCCCGGGCACAACCCGAGTGATCGTCACTGCCCACGCCCCGGCTCCCCCGACGGCCTTCCGGCCGGCCCGGCGGCGTGGACAAGGAGGTGTCGTGCAATGAGCGACCGACAGCTGTGGTCGTACAAGGAGATCGCCGCCCACATCCGGGTCCAGCCGGACACCGTGCGCTCCTACCGCAAGCACGGACTGCTCCCCCCACCCGATCACGTGGAGAGCGGCAAGCCCTATTGGCACGCCGACACGATCCGCGTCTGGGTGGCCCGCCGCCCCGGCAACCGGGGCCGCCGCGACGACTGACCCGTACCCCGGATCCCGTGAGCCCCGCACCTCCCACCGCTCACCCCGCACCGCTCACCCGGGGACGGAGCCTCCCCGGGTCCCGGTCCCCCAGGCCCCGCTAGGCGGCCCCTGCGGGCACCCGCTCCGGCTCGGCGGGCACGTCCGCCGGCGGCGACGACTCCCCCTCGCTCAGTCCGAACCTCTCGTGCAGCCTGCGCAGCGGGCCCGGCGCCCACCAGGTGGCCTTCCCGGTCAGCTTCATGACCGCCGGGACCAGGAGGCTGCGCACGACCATGGCGTCCATCAGCACCGCGAGCGCGATCCCGAGCCCCAGCATCTTGGTGTTGGTCACCCGCGAGGTACCGATGGCCACCATCACCACGGCCAGGATCACGGCCGCCGCTGTGATCAGCCCGCCGGTGCGGGCCAGTCCGGTGCGCACGGCCCCTTCGTGGTCGCCGGTCCGGTCGTGCTCCTCCTTGATCCGGGATATGAGGAACACCCCGTAGTCCATGGAGAGGCCGAAGGCGATGCAGAACATCAGCACCGGCAGGGTGGTCTCTATGTCCCCGGTGGAGGTGAAGGAGAGCAGCCGGGAGAGATGTCCCTCCTGGAAGACCCACACCACCGCCCCGAACATCGCGGTCAGGCTCAGCGCGTTGAGGAGCACCGCCTGGACCGGTATCAGCAGGCTCCCGGTGAGCAGGAACACCAGCAGCAGCGTGGCGAGCACCACCAGGGCCAGCGCGGCGGGCAGAGCATCCGCGATGGCCTTCTGGGCATCGACGAGCCGCGCCGCCTGTCCGCTCACCGAGGTCCGGAAGCCGGCATCGACCTGCCGCACGTCGCCGACCAGATCCTGGGCCTGCGGGCCCGCCGTCTCGCCCTCGGCGGTCACCGAGAAGTACGCGTACCGCGCCCCGGCCCCGGTGCTCACCGGCCCGTCGACCCGGATCACGCCGGGCAGGGCGGCCAGGCGGTCCCGGTAGGCGTCGAGCTCGGCCTTCCCGGCCGCCCCCTCGGCGAGCACGGTGAGCCCGCCGCCGGGGCTGCCCGGAAAGGCGTCCCGGATCTGCTGCTGGACCACGTGCGACTCGGCGGTCTTCGGGAGCTGCCGGTCGTCCACGGTGCCGAACTTCACGCCGAGGAAGGGAAGTCCGAGGAGCAGCAGCCCCGCCGTGGTGGCCACCGCGAACACCGGGGCGCGGCGCATCACCAGCGCGGCCGCCCGTCCCCAGCCCCGCCCCTGTTCCGCCGTGGCGCCGGCCGTCGCCCCGGCCGTCCGGCCCCGACGCCACAACCGGCGCAGGTCCAGGGAGTTGACCCGCTCGCCCAGCAGCACCAGGGCCGCCGGCAGCAGGATGAGCGCGGCCGCCGCCGCGAGCAGGACCACCGCCACTCCCGCGTAGGCGAAGGAGCGCAGGAAGTACATCGGGAACAACCCCATCGCCGAGAGGGAGACCGCGACGGTCAGCGCGGAGAACAGCACGGTGCGCCCGGCGGTGCGCAGGGTGGCCCCGACGGCGGCCACCGGATCCCGTCCGCCGGCGAGCTCCTCGCGGAACCGTCGGACGATGAACAGGGCGTAGTCGATGGCGAGTCCGAGACCGAGCGCCGTGGTCAGGTTCTGGGCGAATACGGAGACCTCGGTGACCTCGGTCAGGCCGCGCAGCACCGCGTTGGTGCCGAGGATGGCCACGATGCCGACGCCGAGCGGCAGCAGGGCCGCGACGGCGCTGCCGAAGACGAGGATGAGCAGGACGAGGGTGACCGGCAGCGCGATCAGTTCCGCGCGCAGCAAATCCTCCTGGATGGTCGCGGTCACCTCGCGCTGGACCGCCGCGGGCCCGCCGAGGGAGACCCGCACCGGCCCGTGTTCACCCCGGTAGCGCGGCGCGATCCGCTCCAGCACCTCGGTGGTGGTCTTCTGGTCGCCCAGCACTCTGGCCGCGATCAGGGCCTGCTTGCCGTCCTGTGAGCGCAGCGCGGGCAGCCCGGTGCGCCAGTACGAGCCGACGCCGGCGACCCCCTGCTCGGCGGCGAGCTGTGCGGTCAGCCGCTCCGCCTCGGCGGCGACGGCGGGGTCGTCCACCCCGCCGGTTCCCGCGCCGGCGTCCACGAGCAGCAGCAGATTGGGCTGGGAGGCCGGGAACTCGCGTTCCAGGGCCGCGGCGGCGTAGGTGGACTGGGCGTCCGGGTCCTCCCAGCCGCCACTGCCCATCCGGTCGGCGACGCCGCCGCCCGCGAACACGGCCAGGGCCGTGACCACCAGGGCGAGCAGCAGCGAGAGCCGCGGCCGGGCCGTGACGAACCGGGTCCACCGGCCGCTCTCCCCGGACGACGGCGGTTTCTTGACTTCGGACATGGCTCGGTGTCCCCTTCACCGTGATTGCCAGGCCGAATAGACTGGCAAACACGAGCAGTCGCTCGCGTTTACTCAGAATGCGAGCGACCACTCGTGTTTGTCAATCACCCACGGGAAGCAAGGGATTGGACATGCCGGGAACTTCCAAGGGCAAGACCACCGAAAGCGGGGAAAAAGACACCGCCCCACGCCGCCGCCAGGCCCGTGGCGAGCGCCGGATCTCCCAGCTGCTGTCGGCCGCCGCCGGAGTGTTCTGCCGCACCGGGTACGCCGCGGCCAGCACCAACGCCATCGCCCGCGAGGCCGGCGTGTCACCGGGCACGCTCTACCAGTTCTTCCCGAACAAGGAGGCCATCGCGGTCGAGCTCGGCGGCCACCTGCTCCAGCGCGCGCACGAGATGCACGGACAGGCCTTCCTGCCCGAGAACCTGGACCGCCCCCTGCCCGAGCTGCTGGACGCCGTCCTGGATCCGGTCATCGCCTTCAACTGCGAGAACCCGGCCTTCTGGGCGCTCATGCACGGCTCCGGCATCCCGGGCATCGCGCAGGAGCACGAGGAACTGCACTCCGGCCTGCTCACCCGCGTCGAAGGGGTCCTGCGCACCTTCTGCCCCGAGGCCCCGCCCGCCGAACTCACCCGCACGGCGAACATGATCCTGGGCATCTTCAAGTCGTCCCTGGACCTGATCCTGGCCCACGAGGGTGCGGAGCGCGCCGCGTACGTCGCGGAGCTGAAGAACGTCCTGCTGCGCTACCTGGAGCCGATGGTCACCGTCACCCACTCCCACTGACCGCGAGGGCTCCCAGGCGGCCCCGTATCACCCCATCACAGACGGTTCGCCCGGTCCGGCCACCCGGAAAGAGCGGGCGCGAATACTCGCATCCATACCCCCTAGGGGTATAGAGTCTCGGAGTGTCGGGAGGACGGTGGAGCGACTCGCCGTTCCCCGGCGACCGCACACCCCCTCGAAGAGGAGAACGACATGACCGCCGAGACGGACACCCAGACCACCACCGTCTACCGGGTGACCGGCATGACCTGCGGGCACTGCGAGGGCGCGGTGACCGCCGAACTCTCCGCCCTGCCGGGCGTCAGCTCGGTCAAGGCCGTCGCCGCGACCGGAGAGGTCACCGTGACCTCCGCCGCCCCGCTGGCCGAGCAGGCCGTACGCGCCGCCGTGGACGAGGCGGGCTACGAGCTCGCCGGCCAGGCCTGAGCGCCTCCCCCTTCGGCAGTACCCCGCCGGGGCGTGCCGGCCAGCTCATACTGGATTCCGTGCGCCCCGGCCCTCCCCTGGAGCCGGAAGATGACCAGCACAGTGCACGACGGACCCATAACGGCGGTCGAGCTCACGATCGGCGGGATGACCTGCGCCTCCTGCGCGGCCCGCATCGAGAAGAAGCTGAACCGGATGGACGGGGTCACCGCCACGGTGAACTACGCCACCGAGAAGGCGAAGGTCTCGTACGCGGCCGACGTACGGGTCGCCGACCTCATCGCGACCGTCGAGAAGACCGGTTACACCGCCGAAGAGCCCCCGCCGCCGGAGCCGGACCCGGACCCCGGCGCCGCGGACGGAGCCGCACCGGCCGTACGGGACCCCGAGCTGGCCGCTCTGCGCCAGCGCCTGCTGGTCTCCGCCGCCCTCGCCCTCCCCGTCGTCCTGCTCTCCATGGTCCCGGCCCTCCAGTTCGACAACTGGCAGTGGCTCTCGCTGACCCTCGCCGCGCCCGTCGTCGTCTGGGGCGCCCTGCCCTTCCACAGGGCCGCCTGGACCAACGCCCGGCACGGCGCCGCCACCATGGACACCCTGGTCTCGGTCGGCACGCTGGCCGCTTTCACATGGTCGCTGTGGGCCCTGTTCCTCGGCCACGCCGGCATGCCGGGCATGCGGCACGGATTCGACTTCGCCATCTCCCGCACCGACGGCTCCTCCGCCATCTACCTGGAGGTCGCCGCCGGGGTCGTCAGCTTCATCCTGCTCGGCCGCTACCTCGAGGCCCGCTCCAAGCGGAAGGCGGGCGCGGCGCTGAAGGCCCTGCTCGAACTCGGTGCCAAGGACGTCGCCGTGCTGCGCGGGGGCCGGGAGGTCCGCATCCCGGTGGGCGCGCTCGCGGTCGGCGACCGGTTCGTCGTCCGCCCCGGCGAGAAGATCGCCACCGACGGCACGGTCGTCGAGGGGACCTCCGCCGTGGACGCGTCCATGCTGACCGGCGAGTCGGTCCCCGTCGAGGTCACGGTCGGCGGCTCCGTCACCGGCGCCACGGTCAACGCCGCCGGACGCCTGGTCGTCGAGGCCACCCGGATCGGCGCCGACACCCAGCTCGCCCGGATGGCCACGCTGGTCGAGCAGGCGCAGAACGGCAAGGCCGAGGTCCAGCGGCTCGCCGACCGGGTCTCCGCTGTCTTCGTGCCCGTCGTCCTGCTGCTCGCGCTCGGCACCTGGGTCACCTGGCTGCTGATCACCGACAACCCCGCCGCCGCGTTCACGGCCGCCGTGGCCGTATTGATCATCGCCTGCCCGTGCGCCCTCGGCCTGGCCACGCCGACCGCGCTCATGGTCGGCACCGGCCGGGGCGCGCAGCTCGGCATCCTGATCAAGGGCCCCGAGGTGCTGGAGTCCACCCGGCGCGTGGACACCGTCGTGCTGGACAAGACCGGGACCGTCACCACCGGCCGGATGACCCTCGTCGGCGTCCTCACCGCCGAGGGCACCGACGAGCGCGAACTCCTGCGCCTGGCCGGATCCCTGGAACACTCCTCGGAACACCCGATCGCCCGGGCCGTCGCGGTCGCGGCGGCCGAACGGGCCGGCGCCCTGCCGGTCCCCGAGAGCTTCGAGAACGTCGCCGGACTCGGCGTCCAGGGCGTCGTCGACGGGCACGCCGTCCTGGTGGGCCGCGAGCAGTTGCTGGCGGACTGGTCGATCACCCTGCCGGCCGGACTCGCGGAGGCCAGGTCGGCGGCCGAGGCGGAGGGCGGCACCGCCGTCCTGGTGGCCTGGGACGGCGCCGCGCGCGGAGTGCTCACCGTGGCCGACGCGGTCAAGGAGACCAGCGCCGAGGCCGTCGCCCGGCTGCGGGCACTGGGCCTCACCCCGGTCCTGCTGACCGGCGACAACAAGGCCGTCGCCGAGACGGTGGCCCGCGAGGTCGGCATCGACGAGGTGATCGCCGAGGTGCTCCCGCAGGACAAGGTGGACGTCGTACGCCGCCTCCAGGCCGAGGGCCGTACGGTCGCGATGGTCGGCGACGGGGTCAACGACGCGGCCGCGCTCGCCCAGGCCGACCTGGGCCTGGCCATGGGCACCGGCACGGACGCGGCCATCGAGGCGGCCGACCTGACCCTCGTACGGGGAGACCTGCGGGTGGCGGCGGACGCGATCCGGCTGTCCCGCCGGACCCTGGCCACCATCAAGGGCAACCTGTTCTGGGCCTTCGGCTACAACGTGGCGGCCCTGCCGCTGGCAGCCGCCGGACTGCTCAACCCGATGATCGCGGGGGCCGCCATGGCCTTCTCATCCGTGTTCGTGGTGACCAACAGCCTCCGGTTGAGGTCCTTCCGCTAGTGGATCGCCTTCGCATCGAGCACACAGCTTCTTCACACGAGACGCAGATCACAGTGATCGCAACGTAACCATTCGGGGTCGTGACGGGTCTAATGGGGCGATGCCAGGAACGTCTTGGGGGACGTTCCGCGGAGGTCTTGGGGGACGTCCGGGGGCATCAGCCGGCCGGGACGCGTGCCCGCGGGAAGCTTTGAGCGGCCCTCCCGACCCGAAACGGGTCCCGGCAGACACCGACGCCCCGGCGCGGGTCCCGTGGGGGGAATCCGTTCCGGGGAAAGGAAAGCGCCCCGACCGTCGACCCGTGGGGGGATCGGCGGCGGGGCGCTTTTCGCAAGCGTCGGTGCGGCCGGCCGTGAAGGCCGGCCGCGGGAAGGCTCGGGTCAGCGGGCCTCGACCGGGACGAAGTCGCGCAGGACCTCGCCGGTGTAGATCTGGCGCGGGCGGCCGATGCGGGAACCCGGCTCCTTGATCATCTCGTGCCACTGGGCGATCCAGCCGGGAAGACGGCCGAGCGCGAAGAGCACGGTGAACATCTCGGTCGGGAAGCCCATGGCCCGGTAGATCAGGCCGGTGTAGAAGTCCACGTTCGGGTAGAGGTTGCGCGAGACGAAGTACTCGTCGGCCAGCGCGTGCTCTTCCAGCTTGAGCGCGATGTCGAGCAGCTCGTCGCTCTTGCCGAGCGACGAGAGGACGTCGTGCGCCGCCGCCTTGATGATCTTCGCCCGGGGGTCGAAGCTCTTGTAGACGCGGTGCCCGAAGCCCATCAGGCGGACGCCGTCCTCCTTGTTCTTCACCTTGCGGATGAAGGCGTCGACGTCGCCGCCGTCGTTCTTGATGCCCTCGAGCATCTCCAGGACGGACTGGTTGGCGCCACCGTGCAGCGGACCCCACAGGGCCGAGATGCCGGCGGAGATCGAGGCGAACATGTTCGCCTGCGAGGAGCCGACCAGACGCACGGTGGAGGTCGAGCAGTTCTGCTCGTGGTCCGCGTGCAGGATCAGCAGCTTGTCGAGCGCCGAGACCACGACCGGGTCCAGGTCGTACTCCTGGGCCGGCACGGAGAAGGTCATGCGCAGGAAGTTCTCGACGTAGCCGAGGTCGTTGCGCGGGTAGACCACCGGGTGGCCGACCGACTTCTTGTACGCGTACGCCGCGATCGTCGGGAGCTTGGCCAGCAGCCGGATCGTCGAGAGGTGGCGCTGCTTCTCGTCGAACGGGTTGTGGCTGTCCTGGTAAAAGGTCGACAGCGCGCTGACCACGGAGGACAGCATCGCCATCGGGTGCGCGTCACGGGGGAAGCCGTCGTAGAAGCGCTTCACGTCCTCGTGCAGCAGCGTGTGCTGGGTGATCTCGTTGCGGAACGACGCGAGCTGGTCGACGGTCGGCAGCTCACCGTTGATCAGCAGGTACGCGACCTCGATGAAGGTCGAACGCTCGGCCAGCTGCTCGATCGGGTAACCGCGGTAGCGCAGGATGCCCTGCTCACCGTCGAGGTAGGTAATCGCGGACTTGTACGCCGCGGTGTTGCCGTAGCCACTGTCCAAGGTGACGAGCCCGGTCTGGGCCCGCAGCTTCGAGATGTCGAAGCCCTGGTCACCGACGGTGCTCTCGACCACCGGGTAGGTGTATTCACCGTCCGCGTACCGGAGTACTACAGAGTTGTCGCTCACGTCATCCCTCACCGACGTAGTGCCTCTTCTTCGAGGTGCCCTGACTGCCTCTACCTTCCCCCATTTGGCGCAGGAGAGTGCACTCGGGGTCGGCGTTTGGTCCATTTGACGGCACTGAGTGCCTTCAGCCTGCTCATCCTGCCCCCTCTCCCCGGTTGCCGGAACCCCAAATGATCGATCATTTAGGTGATGTTTCCCACCGGTATCCGGCCGGCCAGCCTGGGAGCGACCGCCGTGTACCTCCTGCCTGCGGAAACCGTACGCACAGCCTGTCCGAGGGCCTTGCGTGACCCGACGAGGACGACCAGTTTCTTCGCCCTGGTCACCGCCGTGTAGAGAAGATTCCGCTGGAGCATCATCCAAGCGCCGGTGGTGACCGGGATCACGACCGCGGGGTATTCACTCCCCTGGGAGCGGTGGATCGTGACGGCGTACGCGTGGGCCAGCTCGTCGAGCTCCGTGAACTCGTAGCCGATCTCCTCGTCCTCGTCCGTCCGCACCGTCAGGCACTGTTCGTCCACGTCGAGGGCGGTGACCACGCCGACCGTGCCGTTGAAGACACCGTTGGCCCCCTTCTCGTAGTTGTTGCGGATCTGGGTGACCTTGTCGCCCACCCGGAACACCCGGCCGCCCAACCGCTTCTCCGGCAGGTTCGGCCGGGCCGGCGTGATGGCCTGCTGGAGCAGGCCGTTGAGGTTTCCGGCGCCCGCCGGGCCGCGGTGCATGGGCGCGAGCACCTGGATGTCGCGGCGCGGGTCGAGTCCGAACCTCGCCGGGATCCTGCGGGCCGCCACGTCCACGGCGAGCACCCCGGCCGCCTCGGTGTCCTCCTCGGGGAAGAGGAAGAAGTCCGGCAGCCCGTCCGTGAGGGGCGGCAGCCCGGTGTTGATCCGGTGGGCGTTGGTGACGACGCCCGACTGCTGGGCCTGCCGGAAGATCCGGGTCAGCCGGACCGCGGGCACGGGGCCGCCCTCGGCCAGCAGGTCGCGCAGCACCTCGCCCGCGCCGACCGAGGGCAGCTGGTCCACGTCCCCCACGAGGAGCAGGTGCGCACCCGGCGCCACGGCCTTGACCAGCTTGTTCGCCAGGAGCAGGTCCAGCATCGAGGCCTCGTCGACGACGACCAGGTCGGCGTCCAGCGGGCGCTCCCGGTCGTACGCGGCGTCCCCGCCCGGCTTGAGCTCCAGCAGCCGGTGCACGGTGGAGGCCTCGGCCCCGGTGAGCTCCGAGAGCCGCTTCGCGGCCCGGCCCGTGGGCGCCGCGAGCACGACCTTGGCCTTCTTCGCCCGGGCCAGCTCCACGATCGAGCGCACGGTGAAGGACTTCCCGCAGCCGGGCCCGCCGGTGAGTACGGCGACCCGACGCGTCAGCGCCAGCTTGACCGCGTCGCGCTGCTCGGGGGCGAGCGAGGCCCCGGTCCGCCCGGCGAGCCAGCCCAGGGCCTTGTCCCAGTCCACGTCCTGGAAGCCGGGCATCCGGTCGTCCTCGGCGTACAGGAGCCGGCGCACCTGCCCGACCAGCGAGAGCTCGGCCCGGTGGAAGGGCACCAGGTACACGGCGGTCAGCGGATCCGGACCGCCCTGGGGATCGGGTACGGGCTCGCGCACGACGCCTTCCGGGTCGGCGGCGAGCTCGGCCAGGCAGTCGATCACCAGCCCGGTGTCCACCTGGAGCAGCTTGACCCCGTCGGCGATGAGCCGGTCCTCGGGCAGGAAACAGTGCCCCTGGTCGGTGGACTGGGACAGGGCGTACTGGAGCCCGGCCTTGACCCGCTCGGGACTGTCGTGCGGGATCCCGACGGCCTGGGCGATGCGGTCGGCCGTGAGGAAACCGATGCCCCACACGTCGGCGGCGAGCCGGTAGGGCTGGTTCTTCACCACGGAGATGGAGGCGTCGGCGTACTTCTTGTAGATGCGCACCGCGATGGAGGTGGAGACGCCCACGCCCTGGAGGAAGACCATGACCTCCTTGATGGCCTTCTGCTCCTCCCAGGCGGCGCCGATCAGCTTGGTCCGCTTGGGGCCGAGCCCGGGCACCTCGATGAGCCGCTCGGGCTCGCCCTCGATGACGTCCAGGGTGTCGAGGCCGAAGTGCTCCACGATCCGGTCGGCGATCTTGGGGCCGATGCCCTTGATCAGGCCGGAGCCCAGGTAGCGGCGGATGCCCTGGATGGTCGCGGGCAGGAGTGTGGAGTAGTTCTCCACCGTGAACTGCCGGCCGTACTGCGGGTGTGAGCCCCAGCGGCCCTCCATGCGCAGCGATTCGCCGGGCTGGGCGCCGAGCAGCGAGCCGACGACGGTGAGCAGGTCACCGCTTCCCCGGCCGGTGTCGACGCGGGCGACCGTGTACCCGCTCTCCTCGTTGGCGTAGGTGATGCGCTCGAGCACCCCCTCGACCACCGCCAGTTGTACCGCCGCCCCGTTGGTTGCCATGGCACGAAGCTACCGTTCGGGGCCGACAACGCGTCAGGCCTGTGGACGGCACCAGAAAGGGGTCCAGCCTCGCGGCCGGACCCCCATCACGGTTACCCCTCCCGTGTCGGACTTCCCGATCCCCCCAGATCCCCTCCCGGAAGTACCGACGCACCATACGACTCGCGATTCCCCGGGAGGGTTGCACCCTGATCCACAGCTTTGCCTTTCCGTTACCCAACGCCTACTCAAGGTGCCCGCGAATCTGCACAGAAGCGGTGTTTCGGGCATGAGTGGATCCCCCTCCCCACGCCCGGCGGCAACCCCGGCGGCCTCGGCGGCCCGCTGGGCGGCGAGGTCCCGGGCGGCGGCGGGAAGTAGCCCGTTCCGGGAGCCCGCGGCCGCCTCGGACCCTAGGTCCTGTCGTCAAAGTGGCGCCTGGCCCGCGGCGTTCGGCACCGCACCTCGCCGCGTTGTCGGGGCGCCCAAGTACGTCCAGTACTCAGGCGCCCCTCCGCCTTGCGATGCACGGCACCGAACGCCGCGGGCCTGACCGACGCCACTTTGACGACAGGACCTAGAGTTGGCCCATGGCGGAGAGCGTGCGGCTACGGGAACCGCGGCCGGGGGACCTGGGGTGGATCGTGCAGCGCCACGGCGCGCTGTACGCCGCCGAGCACGGCTGGAACACCGGCTTCGAGGGCCTGGTGGCCCGGACCGTCGCGGAGTTCGCCGAGGACCACGACCCGTACCTGGAACGCGTGTGGATCGCCGAGCTGGACGGGCGTCCGGTCGGCTCGGTGATGTGCGTCCGCGAGGACGGCGCGCCGGGCACCGCCCGGCTGCGGCTGCTCCTCGTCGATCCGAAGGAGCGCCGCCGCGGGGTCGGCTCCCTGCTGGTCGCCGCGGTCGTCGGCTTCGCCCGCTCGGCCGGCTACCGCGAGCTCGTCCTGGGGACCGACGACGTGCTGGCCGGAGCCCGCGCGCTCTGCCTGCGGGCCGGCTTCACCCTGGTCGCCGAACGCCCGCACCGCTCGTACGGGGTCACCCTCACGGGGCAGGAGTGGCGACTGCCGCTGCAGGAGGGCTTCCCGCGCTGACGCCCGAACCGACCCCCGTACGGTTCGAGGCGCGCGCGGGGGCCAGCGAGGTGAGGGCCACCCCGCCGACCAGGAGTACGGCCGCCAGGCAGCACAGGCCCGAGACGGACTCCCCCAGCACCAGGGCCGCCGAGGACATGCCGAACACCGGGACCAGCAGCGAGAACGGCGCCACCGAGGAGGCCGGGTAGCGGCGCAGCAGGTAGCCCCAGGCGCCGAAGCCGAAGACGGTGGACACCCAGGCCACGTAGCCGATGACGGCGACGCCGGACCAGTCCAGGGCGCGCAGCGCGGCCAGGTCCCGCTCGGGCCCTTCCAGCAGCAGCGAGAGCGCGAACAGCGGCAGCACCGGGACGGTGCACACCCACACCATGAAGTTCAGCGCGTCGGGTGGCGAGGCCCTGCGGGTCAGGACGTTGGAGACGCCCCAGCAGGCGGCGGCCGCGACGACCAGCGTGAAGCCGAGCACCGGTCCGGACGTGCCCCCGTCCGCGGCGGCCACCGCGATCCCGGCGAGCGCCACGCCCATGCCGAGCACCCGTACCCGGCCGGGCCGTTCGCGCAGTACGACCGCGGCGAGGACGGCGGTGAAGACGGCCTGCACCTGCAGGACGAGGGAGGACAGCCCGGCCGGCATCCCGGCGGACATCCCGGTGAAGAGCAGGCCGAACTTGGCGATGCCGAGGGCCACGCCCACCCCGGCGATCCACTTCCAGGCGACCTGGGGACGGCCGACGAAGAACACGGCGGGCAGCGCCGCGACGAGGAAGCGCAGGGCGGACAGGAGCAGCGGCGGGAAGTGGCCGAGTCCGATCTCGATGACGACGAAGTTGAACCCCCAGACGGCGGCGACGAGTACGGCGAGTGCGGTGTGTACGGGACGCATGTTCCGAGCATCGGCGCCCCGATCGTGTAGCACCAGCGCCGATCTCTTCCGGGATGGATGAAGCATTGCTTACGCTTGGCCCATGCTCGACCTGTCCCGGCTGCGCGCCCTGCACGCCGTCTCCGTCCACGGCTCGGTGGCCGGCGCCGCGGCCGCCCTCGGCTACACCCCCTCGGCGGTCTCGCAGCAGATCTCCAAGCTGGAGCGGGAGACCCGCACCACGCTGCTGGAGCGCCGCGGGCGGGGGATCGCCCTCACCGAGGAGGCCCGCCATCTGGCCGACACGGCGCAGGAGTTGCTGGCGATCGTGGAGCGCGCCGAGACCACACTGGAGGAGCGGCGCGGGCAGCCGAGCGGGCTGCTGACGGTGGCCGCGTTCGCCTCCGCGGCGCGCGGGCTGCTGCCGGGGGTGCTGGCCGATCTGGCCCGCCGCCATCCGGCCCTCGACGTCCGGCTCACCGAGGTGGACCCGCACCTGTCGGTGGACCTGGTGGCCCGGGGCGTCACCGACCTGGCGGTGGCCCACGACTGGGACATCGCCCCGCTGCCGGCTCCCGAAGGGGTCGAGCAGGCGGTGATCGGGGACGACCTCTGCGACCTGGTCGTGCCGGGCGGGCATCCCTTCACCGAGCGCTCCGTCGTCCGCCGCGGCGACCTCGGCGGCCAGCGCTGGGTCTGCCAGCCGCCCGGCCGGGTCTGCCACGACTGGCTGGTGCGGACCCTGCGCACGGCCGGCTTCGAGCCCGACATCGCGCACGTGGCGGAGGAGAACCACACCATCGTCGCCCTGGTCGCGGCCGGGCTCGGGGTGGCGGTGGTGCCCCGGCTGGGCACCGGCGCGCTGCCGCCGGGCGCGGTGGCCGTGCCACTGGAGCCCGGCCCCGTACGCCGGCTGTACGCGCTGTGGCGGACCGGGGCCGCCCGCCGCCCCGCGATCACCGAGGCCGTGCGGACCCTTCAGGAGCGCTGGACCCCGTAGCGGGTCATCCGGGGGACCTCCCGAGTGTCCGGGGCCCGCGGGGCGCGGGCCGGCAGTAGGGTCCGGCGCGTGCCGTACCACGCTTCCCGCCGGACCCTGCTCGCCGCGGCCGCCATGGCCGCCGTCACGGCCGCCGGGGCCTCCCCCGCCGCGGCCGGCGCCGCGGGCGCCCTCCGGGCCCCCGGCGCGCTCCCGCCCGACGGCGCGGGCGGGGCGGGCGGGGCGGCGCTGCGCCGCCTGGTGGACCGGATGAGCCTCGCCGAGAAGGTCGGGCAGCTCTTCGTCTCCCGGGCGTACGGGCATTCGGCGACCGACCCCGACCCGGCGGACGCGGCGAAGAACCAGGAGCTGTTCGGGGTGCGCACCGCGGCCGAGCTGGTCTCCCGCTACCACCTGGGCGGGATCATCTACTTCGGCTGGGCGCACAACACCCGTACCCCGCACCAGATCGCCGCGCTGTCGGCCGGTCTCCAGGAGGCCGCGCTCGCCACCGGTCCCGGGATCCCGCTGCTGCTCTCGACCGACCAGGAGCACGGCGCCGTCGCCCGCATCGGCAGGCCCGCGACGCTGTTCCCGGGGGCGATGGCGCTCGGCGCGCAGCACCGCGCGACCGGTTCCGCCGCCGGTGCCCGCCGGGCCGCGCGCATCGCGGGGGCCGAGCTCGCGGCCATGGGCATCCGGCAGGACTACGCGCCGGTGGCCGACGTGAACGTGAACCCGGCGAATCCGGTGATCGGCGTACGGTCCTTCGGCGCCGACCCGGACGCGGTGGCGGAGCTGGTCGCCGCCCAGGTCCACGGCTACCAGCGGGCCGGGGTCGCGGCCACCGCCAAGCACTTCCCGGGCCACGGGGACACGGAGACCGACAGCCATGTCGGGCTGCCGGTGATGCGGCACACCCGCGCCCTCTGGGAGGAGCTGGACGAGCCGCCCTTCCGGGCCGCGGTGGAGGCGGGCGTGGACGCGGTCATGACGGCGCACATCGTCTTCCCGGCCCTCGATCCCTCGGGGGACCCGGCGACCCTCTCCCGGCCGATCGTGACCGGGATCCTGCGCGAACGCCTCGGTTTCCGGGGGGTGGTGGTCACCGACGCGCTCGACATGGCGGGGGTGCGCCAGAAGTACGGGGACGAGCGGGTGCCGGTGCTGGCCCTGAAGGCGGGCTGCGACCAGCTGCTGAACCCGCCGGACCTGGACCTCGCCCACCGCAGCGTGCTGGCGGCCGTGGAGACGGGCGAGCTGACGGAGGAACGGATCGACGAATCGGTCCTGCGGATCCTCGGACTGAAGGCGCGCCGGGGCCTGTTCGGCGGGGCGGGCGCCCCGTCCGGGGAGGTGGACGCCGTGGTCGGCGTCCCGGAGCACCTGGCGGCGGCCGACCGGATCGCGGCGGCCACGACGACGCTGCTGGCCAATCCGGCCGGGCTGCTGCCGCTGGACGCGTCGGCCGGGCCGCGGCTGCTGGTCACCGGGTCGGACCCGGTCTCCCCCAGCGGCACCACGGGTCCCCCCACCACCGTCCTGGCCAGGGAGCTGACCGCGCTGGGCTGCCGGGCCGAGGCCCTGCCGCCCGCCCGCGCGGCGGCCGCGGCGCCCGGTCACGCGGCGGTGGTGGTGTGCACGTACAACGTCCCCGAGGGGGACGACCCGCAGCGCACCCTGGTGGCCGGTCTGCTGGCCACCGGTGTCCCGGTCATCGCGGTGGCGATCCGCAACCCGTACGACTCGGCGCGGCTGCCGGCCTGCGCGGCGGAGGTGGCGACGTACTCCTGGACGGACGTGGAGATGCGGGCGGCGGCCCGGGTGCTCACCGGGGCACTGCGGCCGGCCGGCCGCCTCCCGGTGCCGGTCCCGGGCCGCTACCCGCTGGGCCACGGGCTGACGTACTAGACGCCGGCCCGCGGCCCGGCAGGCGCGTTACGGCCGCAGCTGCGGCTCGCGCTCCAGGTCACGCTGGTCGAGCTGCGCGTCCGGCGCCGCCAGCGGCGCCGCCCTCCCCGCGTCGGCGAGCGCGGCGGCCGGGGCCACCCCCGCCCACTGGAGGATCTTCGCGGTCGCGAGGGCCCTCTCCTCGTCCAGGAGCTTGGAGACGTTCGCACCGTGGTTGGCACCCGGCGCGATCATCACGTAGCTGTCGCGCACCCCGTAGCCGAGGTGGAACGGCTCGGAGCCCCACGGGTCGTTCTGCCCGTACACGAACAGCATCTGGTTGGCGTTCTTGCGGACCCAGTTGTCCACGTCCCGCATGGCCGCCGGCTGGAAGGTCATGGGGATGTCGCGGGGCACGAAGTTGCGCGGCGGCTGGTAGCCGTAGCGGCTCAGGCCGGCCAGGTGCGGCTGCTTGATGTCCGGGGAGCCGAGCTGCGTACCCGCCTGGTAGTAGTACGGGGTGTACGTCTCCAGGCCCTGGTCGGCGTAGGCGGAGAAGCCGGAGATCGCGTCGACCGTGTCCCAGATCTCCTGGTCGCTCGCGGTCGCGGCGGCCGGGATGGCGGCGCAGTCGGAGAGCAGGCTGTACTGCCAGAAGGCCCACACGTAGTCGAGCACGACGGCCTCGAAGGCCTTGTCGAGGTTGCCGACGGTGGTGAAGGTCCAGCCGTTCTCGGCGGCGGCGGCCGCGTACTTGGCCTCCAGCGGCTCGCGGCGCACGAGCGCCTCGCGCTGCACCGCGTTCAGCTTGTCGCGGCACTCCTTGGTGCCGACCTTCGCGAAGAACCGGTCGTAGGCCGAGTCCTCGTTGTTGACGACGTCGTTGGGCGCGACGTACGCGACGACGCCGTCCATGTCGCGGGGGTAGAAGCGCTCGAAGTACGTCGCCGTCATACCGCCCTTGCTGCCGCCCGTGGCCAGCCAGTTCTTGGTGTAGATCTTCTTCAGGGCGGTGAAGATGCGGTGCTGGTCGCTGGCGGCCTGCCAGATGTCCAGGTTCGCCCAGTTGGCCGGGTCGGGCCGGGAGGGCGTGAAGAATCGATACTCCAGCGACACCTGGTTGCCGTCGACGATGGTCGTCGGCTCACTGCGGCGCGGGTTGGTGTTGACGTTGTAGCCGGAGGTGAAGAACACCGTCGGCCGCGAGACGTCCTTGTGCAGAAGGGTCAGGCGCTGTTTGAAGGTGCCCTTCCACGGCTGCCGGTGGTCGACCGGCTGCTCGTAGTTCAGTACGAAGAAGCGGTAGCCGGGGTACGGCTTCTCCTCGATCAGACTCATCCCGGGAATGCCGAGGATCTGGTCCTTGATGTCCGTGGCGGCCGCCGGCCCTGCGGCGGTGGCCGCTTGCGCCGTGGAGCCGACCGCACCCATGGTGCCGATCAGCACCACGAGTGACAGCAGCCATCCGAGCGTCTTGCGCATTCACCCTCCCCTTGAGTTCACTTCGGTCGCCGTGAACCTAGCGGGGTGAACGCGCTGCTGAACAGACCTAGTTGGGCCGGTCGTTCAGCACAGGATCCAGCCGGAATCGGCAGATCCGGCCCCCACACTCCCCTTTACATACACACAGCGGCCGATCGCACCCACGGTGACAGGCCCGGCATAACGGGTGAATCGCCCGATATCGCGGATCGGGGCCCCGCCGCGCGGCTGAATGCTCACCGCCATCTCCCGCCGCTCACCGGGGACCCGGGCCACGGCCACCGCGCACGCCTGGGTGCGGCTCTTGTACACGCGCACCTCGCCCGTCGCGATCGGCAGCGTCCTGGCCAGCCGGCCCGCGCAGCTGCCGGTGGCGGCGTACGCGGCGCCCCCGCCGGCCCGGTCGGCCGGCGCGGGCGGCGTCGCCCGCGCGGGCGACGCCGCGAACAGCCCGCCGGCGCAGAGCCACAATGCCGCCGTGAACACCCCGAGGGGCACGGCCCATCGGCCGCACCCTCTCCGCCCTCGCAACATCCCGTCCCCCGCTCGCCCGTACGTGCCGCATACGTACGCACGTACGACGCCCAAACTCCCCGGAAGGTTGCGGCCGGCAAGGATCCGCGACCGCCTCACCCGTGCGGGTACACCCCCAACGCCCCGGCGGAAGGGCGGGAGTTCACGACCCCGCAGCGGCTTGCGCCGGGTGACCGGAAGAGGACGCCCCGGGCAAACCGCTCTTCGGCGAGCTCTGACCCCGCCGGCCGTCAGGCCGCAGCGCGCGCCGCCCCCGTCGACCGTCAGGCCGCAGCGTGCTCGTCCTCCCCGGCGAAGGTGCGCCACAGCTCGGCGTACCGGCCGCCGCGCGCCAGGAGTTCGGTGTGCGTGCCGTCCTCCACGACCCGGCCGCGGTCCATGACCACGACCCGGTCGGCGCGGGCGGCGGTGGTCAGCCGGTGCGCCACCACCAGGGTGGTCCGCTTGCCGGCGAGCCGGTCGGTGGCCTGGTTGACCTGGGCTTCGGTGGCCAGGTCAAGGGCGGCGGTGGCCTCGTCGAGCAGCAGAACGTCCGGGTCGACGAGTTCGGCCCGGGCCAGCGCTATCAGCTGGCGCTGCCCGGCGGAGAGATTGCGTCCGCGCTCGGCGACGGTGTGCAGGTAGCCTCCGTCCAGCGTGGCGATCATGTCGTGGGCTCCGACCGCGCGGGCTGCGGCCTCCACCTCTGCGTCGCTCGCCCGGGGCCGCCCGTAGGCGATGGCGTCGCGGACGGTCCCGGGGAAGAGGTAGGACTCCTGGGGGACGACACCGAGACGGTGGCGGTACGCCGTCAGGTCGAGCTCCCGCAGATCGGTGCCGTCGGCGGTGATCCGGCCCGAGGTCGGATCGTAGAACCGGGCCACCATCTTGACCAGCGTCGACTTGCCGGCTCCGGTCTCGCCGACGAAGGCGACGGTCTGCCCGGCGGCGATGCGCAGGTCGATTCCGGCCAGCGCCTCGGCCGTCTCGCCCCGCTCCTCGGCGGTGCCGTACTGGAAGCGGACGCCCTCGAAGGCGATCTCCCCGCGCAGCTCCGGGACCTCGCGGGGCCGCTCGGGCCGGGGTGTGGTGGTGGGCTCGCGCAGCAGCCCCTGGATGCGGCCGAGCGAGACGGTGGCCTGCTGGTAGCCGTCGAAGACCTGGGAGAGCTGCTGGACCGGGGCGAAGAACAGGTCGATGTAGAGCAGGTACGCGACCAGCGCGCCGGTGGTGAGGGTCCCGGCCTCGACCCTGCCCGCACCGACGATCAGCACGGCCGCCGCGGCGCCCGACGACAGCAGCTGGACGAAGGGGAAGTAGACGGATATCAGCCACTGGCCGCGGACCCGGGCCTCGCGGTACGAGTCGCTGCGCTCCGCGAAGCGGCGGGCGCCCGAGCCCTCGCGCCGGAAGGCCTGGACGATGCGGAGCCCGGCGACGGACTCCTGGAGGTCGGCGTTGACCAGGCTGACCCGGTCGCGGGCGAGCTCGTACGCGGCGACCGACTTGCGGCGGAAGACGACGGTCCCGATCACGAGCAGCGGCAGGGTCGCGAAGACGATCAGGGCGAGTTCGACGTCGAGGACGAGGAGGGCGACCAGGATGCCGAAGAAGGTGAAGACGGAGACGACGGCCGTGACGAGGCCGGTCTGCAGGAAGCTGGACAGGGCGTCCACGTCCGTGGTCATCCGGGTCATGATCTTGCCGGTCAGCTCGCGCTCGTAGTAGTCGAGGCCGAGGCGCTGCAGCTGGGCGAAGATCTTGACGCGGAGCGCGTACAGCACGCGCTCGCCGGTACGGCCCGTCATCCGGGTCTCGGCGAACTGCGCGGCCCACTGGGCGAGGACGACGCCGAGCGCGAGGACCGCGGCGGCCCACACCGCGCCGAGGGCGGCCTTCTCCACTCCCTGGTCGATGCCGTGCCGGATCAGGATCGGCAGGAGCAGACCGGAGCCGGCGTCGACGGCGACGAGGCCGAGGCTGATGGCGAGCGGCGCCCAGAACCCGCGGAGCAGGCGGCGCAGGCCGTAGCTCTCCTCGGGGGCCGTGGCGCGGTCCTCGTCCACGTCGGGCTCGTCGTCGGCGGGCGGCAGGGCCGCCACCTGGGCGAGCAGTTCGGGGGTCGCTGGGGGTCCCCCCGGCGGTAGCTGGGGGAGCATCCCGGCGACGGCCCCGGCCATGGAGTGCCCGGCTCCGGGCGCGCCGCTCCCGGCGGCCGGGGCGGTGGCGGCGCTGTCGGACTCGTCCCGGCGCCGCCAGAGCTCGGGGGTGATCCCGGCCGCGACGCGGCGCTTGGCGTTGACGGGCTCGGAGTCGATCTCGGCTTCGAGCTCGATGTCGCGTTCGAGGCGGTCTTCGAGGTCGCGCTCGAACTCGGTCATCACCGGGGCGTCCGGAGTCCGCGGCGAGCCGGCGCCGAGCGCGTCGGGGTCGGTGAGCAGCCTGCGGTAGAGGGGGGAGCGGCGCTCCAGCTCCTCGTGCGTCCCGATGTCGGCGAGCCGCCCGTGGTCGAGTACGGCGATCCGGTCGGCCAGCCCGAGCGTGGAGCGGCGGTGGGCGATCAGCAGGGTGGTCCGGCCGGCCATGACGCCGCGCAGGGCCTCGTGGATCTCGTGCTCGACGCGGGCGTCCACGGCGGAGGTGGCGTCGTCGAGGAGGAGCAGCCGGGGGTCGGTGAGGATGGCCCGGGCGAGCGCGATGCGCTGGCGCTGGCCACCGGAGAGGGTGAGCCCCTGCTCGCCGACCTTGGTGTCGAACCCGGCGGGCAGGGCCTCGATGAAGCCTTCGGCCTGGGCCGCGCGGGCCGCGGCGCGGATCTGTTCGTCGGTCGCGCCGGGGTGCCCGTAGGCGATGTTGGAGCGGATGGTGTCGGAGAAGAGGAAGGAGTCCTCGGGTACGAGCCCGATGGCGCCGCGCAGCGAGTCGTACGTCAGCTCGCGCACGTCGTGGCCGCCGACGCGGACGGTGCCGTGGTCGGTGTCGTAGAAGCGCGGCATCAGGAGCGAGACGGTGGACTTCCCGCTGCCGGAGGACCCGACCAGGGCGACGGTCTCCCCCTCCGCGACGGAGAGCGAGAAGCCGTCGAGGACGGGCCGCTCGGGGTCGTAGCCGAAGCGGACGTCGTCGAACTCGACGGTGGCGGGCGCGTCGGCGGGCAGCTCGCGGTCCCCGTCCCTGATCACGGGCTCGGTGTCGATGAGCTCGAAGACCCGCTCGACGCCGGCGCGGGCCTGCTGGCCGACGGTGAGCACCATGGCGAGCATCCGGACCGGCCCGACGAGCTGGGCGAGGTAGGTGGAGAAGGCGACGAAGGTGCCGAGGGTGACCTGCCCCTTGGTGGCCATCCAGCCGCCGAGGGCCAGTATGGCGACCTGCCCGAGGGCCGGGACGGCCTGGAGGGCGGGGGTGTAGCGGGAGTTGAGCCGGATGGTGCGCATCCGGCCGGCGAACAGCCGCCGTCCGGCGGCGCGCAGCTTGGAGGTCTCCTGCTCTTCCTGCCCGAAGCCCTTGACGACGCGGACGCCGGTCACGGCGCCGTCGACGACGGTCGCGACGGCGGCGGCCTGGCCCTGCGCGTACCAGGTGGCGGGGAAGAGCTTCTTGCGGCTGCGCTTGGCGATGAACCAGAGGGCGGGGGCCATCAGCAGCGCGACGAGGGTCAGCAGCGGCGAGAGCGCCAGCATGATCCCCAGGGATATCCCGAACAGCAGGAAGTTCCCGATGGTCATCGGGAGCATGAAGAGCAGGCCCTGGATGAGCTGGAGGTCGCTGGTGGCCCGCCCCACCACCTGCCCGGTCGACAGTTCGTCCTGCCGCCGCCCGTCGAGGCGGGCGATGGTGTCGTACATGTCGGTGCGCAGGTCGTGCTGGACGTCGAGGGCGAGCCGCCCGCCGTAGTACCTGCGTACGTAGGTGAACGCGTACACGAGCAGGGCCGCGCCTACGAGCATCGCGGCCCAGGGCCCCATGGGCTTGGTCCCGTCCCCGATGACGTCATCGATGATCACCTTGGTGACCAGCGGCACGAGCGCCATGACGGCCATGCCGGCCAGCGAGGACCCGAGCGCGAGCAGCACGTTGACCTTGTACCGCCAGGTGTAGGCAGTCAGCCGCCTGGCCCAGCCCTGTTTCTCCCCAGCCGCCGTCTCTGCCGCCGCCACGTTGTGCCTCCCCGTTCGCCTGTCCTACCGGAAGCCCCAACGCCCCGACCGGCGGATTTCATCCCGCCGCAACCATGGCACCGGAGCCCGCGCCGGGCACGGGGGCTTGATCCGAACAGGGGACTGCCGTCCGGCGGACAGCCGCCGGAAGCCGGGTCGCGACGGCCGGCGGCCGACGGGGGTGCCTCGGAGACGTTGATGAAGACGCAGAAGAAGACGCAGATGAAGACGCTTACGGAGCGTCGAACTCGTACTCCAGGACGTAGGCGGAGGCGTCGAGGACCATCTCGTTGACCTCGACCACCCGCCCGTCGGAGGCGAAGGCGGTACGGCACACCAGTACGACGGGCGTCCCGGCGGCCAGCCCGAGCTGCGCGGCCTCGTGCGGGCTCGGCATCCGCGACCGGACCTCCTCGCGGAACCGGGCGGGCCCGACGCCGAGCTCCGCGAGGCGGGCGTAGATCCCACCGGGCCCGGTGTCGGGCTCGGTGATGGGCGTACCGGCCACCAGGACGGCATCGAGGTACGAGCTCGCGAGCATCACCGGCTTCCCGTCGAGCAGGAACATGCGACGTCGCACGCACACGGGCGCCCCGTCCGCCAGGCCGAGCACACCGGCGACGGCACCGGGCGCGGCTTCCTCGGAGACGTCGAGCGACTCGACGACGGGTTCCCGCTCCTCCGTGTCGGCAGCCCAGATGGACCGTCCCCCACCCCAGACTTCGGCGGCCAGCCGCTGGATCCCGCGCCGCCGGATCCGCCGGAACTCCCGTACGAAGACCCCGGCGCCCTTACGGGCTTCGGTCAGCCCTTCGGACTGGAGCACGCCGAGAGCCTGCCGCGCGGTCATCCGGGCGACCCCGTAGGTATTCATCAGATCGTTCTCGCCGGGCAGCCGGTCCCCGGGCCCGTACTCGCCTGCCTCGATGGCGGCCTTCAGTGCGGCAGCGATGCGCTGGTACTTGGGCTGCCGTACGGCGCCGTCACTCGGCATGCGGTCCTCCCTGATCATCTCTAGTCATCCTAGGCACCCCCTCGCGCCGATGAGACGGCACGCTCGTCCAATCCACGCCACACGCCAACGTCTCTAGAGAATCGCTTGACCGCTTGCCGACGAGCCGCTTCACTTGAGGAGGTATCTCTAGAGAGGTGACTTCATGGCGCTGGTTCACGCCGATGAGATCTTCTGGCTGCTGCCCTGCAGCCACCGCACTCCGGGACACGCCCGCGCACTGCTCCGCAAGCAGCTCGCCGAGTGGGAGGCCGGCGCAGACCCCGCCGAAGCGGCCGAGCTGCTGCTCTCCGAGCTGGTCACCAACGCCGTACGGCACTCCCGCGCGCCGCAGGGGCGAGACATCGGGGTCCGGCTCGCGCGGTACGACGGGGTGCTGCGCGTGGAGGTGGCCGACGCGGGCCCCGCCGTCAAGCTCACGCCGCAGATCGTGGCGGACTGGGACGAGCGGGGGCGCGGGCTCGCCATCGTCGCGGCACTGGCCGAGCGCTGGGGCTGCTGCCCCCGGCGGCACGGCATCGGCAAGGCCGTCTGGGCCGAGATCGGCTGGATGCCGGAGGCACCCACATGCTGAGGCTGCGGGACGAAGTCCGGCTCGCCTTCGTGATCGGGCAGGCCGTCTACGACCGGCGGAACGAGCTCGGGATCTCGCAGGGCGAGCTGGCGCGCCGGGCCGGAATGACGCAGCCGGAGGTGTCCAGGCTGGAACTCGGCGGCACCACGTCGGCCGTGCCGCTGCTGGCACGGCTGGCGCGGGCCATGGAGTCCGAGCTGCACCTCAAGCTCGTCGGCCAGACGTTCACGGTCGCGTTCACCGCCCAGCAGCACGAGGCGGCCTGACCGCGCCCGGGGCCGGACGCGGGTCAAGGCCGCCCCTCACCTCACGGGCTGGGCGCCGGCTTCACCACGGGGGGCTTCTCCAGCGGCTTGTTCTCGCAGCCGAGGGCGTCGGTGATACGGCGGGCCATGAGGTAGGTGAAGGTCATTCGCCGCTCTTGGGCCGCCTGATCCGCATCCGGCCGGGACGGGCTGAACGTGAACGTGGTGTCCGCCGTGAGCCACACTTTCTGCGACTGCGCCCTGAGTTCACCAGGCAGGTCGCACGGGACGAGCAGCGTCGAGCTGCTGCTTCGCGCTACACCGCGCACACCGTTCACTTCGTAGGACACGTCGTTGGGGAAAGAGGGCAGTTCGGAGGTCCGAAGAAACCACCCGGCCAGGAAGGTCACACCGGAGTCACCCTGCTCTCCACCCACGCTGTATCCGCATGCGTTCGTGTAGAACATGTCCCTCTTGGGCATATTCGGCAGCGCGCGCTCCATTTTGTCCACCAAGACGCTCGTGCTGCCGTAGGCCTTCGTCACGAAGTCCTCTTTCCCGAGGACCTCGCGCACCAGCGATTCCTCCTCCGAGGACGGGCTGATCCCGCAGACGTCCGCGGACTTCGACGCGGAATCGTCCGCGGTGCACGATGCCAGGGCCACAACGCAGAGGAGCGCGAGCGTCGACCCTGCGAAAGCCTTCCGCACGTCAGGGCCGGAGGTGCGCACGGGCAGCCTCCCGCCCGCTCGTGTAGGCCTCGCCCGCTTCGTTCTGAGCGTGTTTGGCCTCCGGGTGGTTGTCGTCCATCTGCCGCTGGTCCCTCCATGCATCGAACAGCTTGTTGGTCCCGTCCATGCCCGCCGAGTAGTTTTCGCTGGACTCCTTCTTGCTCAGTTCCTCGGCTGCGTCCTTGACCCCCTCGACCCAGTCGTACTTGGCCGCGTCCATCAGCGAGCCACCGAGCGTGCCCACCACCGGGATCTCGCCGATGAGCCCGTTTACGCTCGCGGCCGTGTACTCGGCCGTACCCTCGGCCCACTTGACCTTGTCGTCTTCCTTGTCCTTGTAGACGTCGGCCCCGATGCCGTTGAGGGCCCCGGATGCCGCTCCGATGTCGTGCGCACGGTTGTCCCAGTCGATAGTGGCCTCGTGCGGAGATCCGGCCTTGAACGGCACGGCAGTCGCGAGCTGTTCCGCCGAATAGGCCCGCTCCGCCTGGACCATCAGACCGTAGGACGGGCCGTCGTCCGCGATGCCGCGCATCACGCGGATCAGGCTGCCCTGCCCGACCGCGATCTGGGCCTTGTCACCCGAACCATAGATGGAGTCGCTGCCCGCGTGACCGCCCAGATCGGTGTTCTTACCGCCGAGGATCTCGTGGGTGTCGGCCACGTAGTCCACTAGCGCCCTCGCCATCGGTTCGCGCAGGCCCTCCAGGTCCTCCGGGAACTCATCGCCGCCCATCTCGTCGTCGAGGAAACGGATCGCGTTGTGCATGACCCGGGCCTGGCCCTCGCTGTGCGGCCCGGGCGGGCCCAGCTTCTCGCCGTCCGCGTGGCCCGTGGCCGCCGCCTGGATGGCCGCGCCCAAGCCTTCCGCCTTGTTCGGGTTTTCGAGGTCCATGTTGCCGTAGCCGCCGGAGAGCCACTCGGTCGGCCACTCTCGGTCGGTGAGCATGTAGTCCAGGTGGTCGTTCTTGTTGCCGGGCGCGGCGGGGTCGAGGAAGTACTCGGCCGAGGCCGGGTCCTTGGCCATGATGCCGAGGAGGCTGTCCAGCGGGTCGGGGACCAGGTTCGGGCGGGCCGCGTCGAAGGCGTGGTTGAAAACGTACGGCTTCGACTTCTCGGTCTCGATGATGCCGTTGCCGATGTCGTTGAGGAACTGCTTGCCGTAGCCGTCGCCGTTCTCCATGAGGGTCACGAGGGCCTGGTACCCGTGCATCGGCCGCGCGCCCTTGGCGAGGTTGTCGTCGCCCAGCTCCTTGAGCCCGTTGACGAAGGGCTTGTAGGCGTAGCTCTCCGGGTCCTTGGTGCCCGAGGCGATCGTCCCCGCGAGGCCGGAGTTGATCGACTCGTAGAGCTTCTTGTCGGCTGCCGACGCACCGCGGTCGTTGGACGCCAGGTTCATCTGGTCCGCCAGCAGCAGGGTGTCCTTCGCGCCCATCGAGTGCAGGTACGCCTCGCTGAAGTGCTTGTCCCCGGAGTTCTGCTTGAGGAGGTCGTTGTAGTGCTTCAGCTCCTCCGGCGAGGCCTTGCCGTCACGGATCTTCTGGGTGAGGGCCAGCGCCTCCACGGCCTCGACGTCGTTCACGGCCTTGGAGTTGAACCCGAACACGGAGGTTCCATCGGCCCCGGACGCGCTCAACAGGGCCGTCTTCACGTCCTCGTCGAACTCGGTGACCGCCTTGACGGTGTCCGCGATCCGGCTCGTCCAGGACTGCTCGACGTTTCGAAGGTCGGGGTCGTGGCGGATCGCGTTCGCGGAGGCCGGGTCGGCCTTGCTGAAGTCGTAGCTCGCTATGCCCGCGTCCGAGACCTTCATGCCCGCTTCGACGGCGTCGGCGACGGCGGACGTCACCCGCCCCTTGAGCTCCGTGAACCGGGCGAACGCGTCACGGAGCAGCGACTCCATGGCCAGCGCCTCCGTCTGGGCCGCGTCGAACTCGTTCCGGGTGATGGAGGAGTTGGTGCTCGCGACCTGCGCACTGCTGCCCAGCCAGCCGTTGCCGGCGGAGACGCTCTGGACTTCCTTCTCGTAGACGTCCTCGAGCTTCTTGAACTCCGTCGCCATCGACTTCCAGCCCTCTGCGGCCGTGGTGAGCGCGGAGAGGTCCGTCTGCATGATCTCGTGGTAGCTCGGCATGTCTTTCCCTACACTCCCGAGATCTTGGACTGCACCGGCTGGAAGCTCCGACCCGTCAGCTGGTCGTTTCCGGTGAACAGGTTCGACGCCCCGCGAAGCGCCGTCTTCTCCGAGTTCAGCCGCGCCATCAGGCGCTTGACCTGGTCGTCCCACTGCGTGTGCGCCTTCGTCAGGCCCACCGCCGTCTCCCAGCCGCTGAAGGCCTTGACGGCGCCCTTCGTCGGTTCGTCGGCTGCGTCCGCTGCCTTCGTCGTGCCGGGCTGCAGGACGTTCTCGATGGTGTTGGCCGCCTTCTTCTTCTCGGGAGGGGCCGTCGCCAGGACGCCGTAGCCGCCACCGGGCGGCGCCGTGGAACCCCCCTGATCGGCAGGGAGTTGATTCAGCCGCATCTGCGGCGACGGGCCATCGGATGCGGCCTGTTTGGCTCCGGCCCACTCTTGCTCGAACGACACGTCTCCCCCAGCGACACCTCGTCAGACATTGACCCGGCCACCTTAACCAAGCGGAATCGGAGTGGCTGATTCCTTACCGCCCCGGTCCGACCGCCAGGGTGGTCCCTACACGTGCGTCGGGGCGAACATCTTGAGGGTGGTGGGGAGGACCAGGACCGAGGGGCCCGGCGTGGAGAGGGACGTGGCCAGGTCTTCGCGGAGGGTGTCCGCGGTGGTGAGGGCGGCCGGGACGCCGAAGGAGGCCGCCAGGGCGACGAAGTCCGGGCGGGTCAGTTCCGTGCCGGTCTCGCAGCCGTACTCGCGCAGGATGCCGTAGCCGCCGTCGTCCACGATCAGCCAGGTGACGTCCAGGCCGTGCTGCTTCGCCGTGGCCAGGTCCCCGATCGAGTACATCGCGCCGCCGTCGCCGGAGACGGCCAGGACCGGGGTGCCGGGCTCCGCCGCGCAGGCGCCGAGGGCCGCCGGGAAGGCGTAGCCGAGGCCGCCCGCGCCCTGGGCCGAGTGCATGGTGTTGGGGTGTTGCGCGTCGAACGCCGACCACGCCCAGTAGGACAGGATCGTCATGTCCCAGAAGGACGGGGAGCGCGGCGGCAGGGCCGCGCGGACGGAGGCCAGGAGTTCCTGCTCCAGCGCGACGTCCTGACCGGACAAGCGGTCCGCGACGGCCGACAGGACCATGCGGACGCGGTCCGGGGCGTACGGGTCCTCGCGCCCGGCCACCGTCTCCAGCAGGGCCTGGAGCCCCAGGCGGGCGTCGGCGTGGATGCCCAGGCCCGCGTGGTTGGACTCCAGCTTGCCGAGATCGGCCTCGATCTGGATGACCCGGCCCGTGGGGAAGAAGGTGTGGTAGTTCGAGGACAGTTCGCCCAGTCCGGAGCCGACGACGAGGAGGACGTCCGCGTCCTCCAGGAAGTCGGTCATGTAGCGGTCCTCCAGCCAGGACTGGAGGGAGAGCGGGTGCGTCCAGGGGAAGGCGCCCTTGCCGCCGAAGGTGGTGACCACCGGGGCGTTGAGGCGTTCCGCCAGCTGCCTCAGCTTGCCCGCCGCGTCCGCGCGGATCACGCCGCCGCCCGCGATGATCACCGGGCGGGAGGCCCGCGACAGCCAGTGCGCCGCCAGCGCCGTCAGCTCCGGGCGCGGGGCGAGTTCGTGCGGGGTCGCGTCCATCCCCGTGACCTGCGGGACGAGGGTCTCGGCCCGCAGGACGTCCTCGGGGATCTCCACCCAGACCGGGCCGTGCGGGGCGGACAGCGCCGACTCCCAGGCCGCCGCGACCGCCGACGGGATCTGGGAGGGGCTGCGGGCCACATGGACCGACTTGACCACGTCCCGGAAGGAGGCGGACTGGTCGCGCAGCTCGTGCAGGTACCCCTGCCGGCCGCCGCCCAGACCCGCCACGGGGACCTGGGAGGAAATGGCGACGACGGGTGCGGACGCCGCCGCCGCCTCCGCCAGCGCGGGCAGGGCCATCAGCGCCCCCGGGCCGGTCGACAGCAGCAGCGGCACGGCCTCGCCCGTGATCCGGCCGTACGCGTCGGCGGCGAAGCCCGCGTTGTTCTCCGTACGGAGGGTGATCAGGCGCAGGTCCGAGCGGCCGACGGCGTCGAAGACGGCCAGCGCGTGCTGCCCGGGCAGCCCGAAGACGGTGGTCGCGCCGAGGGAGCGCAGCGTCTCCACGACCAGGTCCCCGCCCGTCCGGCCCGGCGGCGGCGCCAGGGCGGCGGCCGTCTGGGCCTCGGTGGGACGGAGTACCAGGTCGTGGTCGTGCGTCACGCTCTCAGTCGCCCTTCGCCTTCGCCGTCAATCGGCGTTCGCCGTCACTTGGCCTTCGCCGTCACTTGGCCTTCGCCGCCGCGATCTGACGGCTCATGATCGTGGTGAGCTCGTACGCGGTGTGCGAGGCCGCGACCGAGGTGATCTCCGCGTGATCGTACGCCGGGGCGACCTCGACGACATCGGCGGAAACGAGGTTGCAGGAGGACAGACCCCGGATGATCTCCAGCAGCTCGCGGGAGGTCATGCCGCCCGCCTCCGGGGTGCCGGTACCGGGCGCGTGCGCCGGGTCCAGCACGTCGATGTCGATGGAGATGTACAGCGGGCGGTCGCCGATGCGCTGGCGCAGCTGGTCGGCCACCTCGTCGGCGCCGCGCCGGTAGACGTCGGCGGAGGTCACGATGCCGAAGCCCATCTTGGCGTCGTCATCCAGGTCCTGCTTGCCGTACAGCGGGCCGCGCGTACCGACGTGGGACAGCGCCTCGGTGTCGAGGATGCCCTCCTCGACGGCGCGGCGGAACGGGGTGCCGTGGGTGTACTCGGCGCCGAAGTAGGTGTCCCAGGTGTCCAGGTGCGCGTCGAAGTGGAGCAGCGCGACCGGGCCGTGCTTCTTCGCGACGGAACGGAGCAGCGGGAGGGCGATGGTGTGGTCGCCGCCGAGGGTCATCAGGCGGGAGCCGGCGCCGAGCAGCTCGTCGGCGGCGGCCTCGACCGTCTCGACGGCCTCGTTGATGTTGAAGGGGTTCACGGCGATGTCACCGGCGTCCGCGACCTGCGCGAGGGCGAACGGGGAGGCGTCCTGGGCCGGGTTGTACGGGCGCAGCAGGCGGGAGGCCTCGCGGATCGCGTTGCCGCCGAAGCGGGCGCCGGGACGGTAGGAGACACCGGAGTCGAAGGGCACGCCGACGACGGCGACGTCGGCGGAGCCGACCTCGTCGAGGCGCGGCAGCCGGGCGAAGGTCGCCGGGCCCGCGTAGCGCGGGATGCGGGAGGAGTCGACGGGTCCGCGCGGCTGCGTGCTCATGGGGGGTGCCCTTCTGGATGTCCTACAAGTGCGGTGCTTCGAGCGTAAGCCGGTGCCCACGGGACGGCGAAGTGTACGTTCTATCCATAGACCGCCTCTGACATATACGGAGTATCCATGGAGGCCCCGCTCACCCCACCGGTCCCCCTCAGCGCGCTGCTCCCCGGCCGGGAGCTGGGCCTGCGCCACCTCGCGGGGCCCGCCGAGGCCGATGTGCACGGGGTGCACGCCTCCGAGATGGCGGACCCGTCCCCCTACCTGCTGGGCGGCGAGCTGCTCCTGACGGCGGGGGCGGCGCTCACCGACGCCGAGGCGTACGTCGCGCGGCTCTCCGCGGCGGGGGTGGCGGCGCTCGGCTTCGGCGTGGCCCCGGTGCACGAGGCGGTGCCGCCGGGGCTCGCCGAGGCCTGCGACCGGTACGGACTGCCGTTGCTGGAGGTCCCGCCGGGGACCCCCTTCACCGCGGTGGCCCGTACGGTCTGGCGGCTGATGGCGGAGGCCCGTACGCGGGAGCTGCGCCGGGTCACCGAGGCCCAGCAGTCGCTCGCCGCCGCGGCCGCCCGGCCCGACCCGGTCCCGGCGGTGCTGTCCCGGCTCGCGGCGAGCCTGGGGGGCCACGTCGTCCTGGTCCCGGCCGGCCGGGACCGGGATGGGCGGGACCAGGACGGGCGGGACCGGGACGGCCGGTCGGCGGGGCGGTCGGCGGCACAGTCGGCGGGGCGCCCGCTGCCGACCGGGGCCGCCGAGGCCCTGTCCGCCCTGCTGGCGCGCGTCGGTCCGCCCGGCGGCGCGGCCACCGCCACCGACTCCGCGGCGGGCTGGAGCCTGACCGCCTACGCCCTCGGCGACGGGCCCGTCCTCGGCGTCGCCCGCCCCGACCGCACCCCCGGCGACCACGCCGTCACCGCCATCGCGGCCGTGCTGCTGACGCTGCTCACCGCGCCCCGGCCCGAGGGGGACGCGGCGGCCGCCCTCACCCGGCTCCTGCTGGACGGGCACCCGGCCCGGGCCCTGGCACCCGGACCCTGGTACGTCGTGCACGCCCGCGGCTCCGGCGACCCGCACGCCCTGGCGGCCGCGCTGGGCACCGTACTGCTGGACCCGCAGGGGGACCGGGCAAGACTGCTCACCGACCGGGAGCCGGCCCCGCAGCCCGGATGGCGGCTGGGAGTGAGCGCCCCCGCGGCTCCGGACGGGCTGGCGACCGCGACGGCCCAGGCCGCGCGGGCCCTGGACCGCGCGGAGGCGGCCCGCACCCCACTGGTCCGGCACACGAGCGGGGGGCTGGCCGCCCTCGTCGACCCGGCGGAGGCCCGCGCCCACGCCGAGTCCCTGCTCGCCCCGCTCGGCCCGGCGCACCGCGAGACCCTCCGCGCCTGGCTCGCCCACCACGGCAGCTGGGACCGCACCGCCACAGCCCTCGGAGTCCACCGCAACACGGTCCGCCAGCGGGTGGCCCGCGCCGCGACCCTGCTGGCCCGCGACCTCGACGACCCCGACACCCGGATGGAACTGTGGTTTGCGCTACGTGGCCTGGACAGCGGCCATAACTCGTCGGTAACTTAATCTGAGCAAGCGCTTAGACCTCAACCATCAATTGAGGCACCACGACGGCGCGCAACCGCTCCGCGAGAGCGGCGGCGGTTTAGCCGCAGAGAGGGAGGCCGGCCGTGCGCCGTACCGTATTCAACGAGGACCACGAGGCGTTCCGCGAGACCATCCGCGCCTTCATCGAGGCCGAGGTCGTCCCGGTCTACGACGAGTGGTTCCAGGCCGGCCAGGCGCCGCGCGACTTCTACTACAAGCTCGGCGAGCTGGGCGTCTTTGGCATCAACGTGCCCGAGGAGTTCGGCGGCGCGGGCCTGGACACGCACAAGTTCGAGGCCGTCCTCTACGAAGAGACCTCCCGCGCGGGCGTGAACTTCGGCGGCTCCGGCGTGCACGTGCTGCTCGCCCTCCCCTACATCAAGATGCTCGCCAACGACGAGCAGAAGAAGCGTTACCTCGAGAAGTTCGTCACCGGCGAGGAGATGTGGGCCCTGGCGATGACCGAGCCGGGCACCGGCTCCGACGTCGCGGGCATGAAGACCACCGCCAAGCTCTCCGAGGACGGCACCCACTACGTCCTCAACGGCGCCAAGACCTTCATCACCGGCGGCGTGCACGCCGACCGCGTGATCGTCTGCGCCCGCACCTCCGCCCCCTCGGCCGAGGACCGCCGCTTCGGCATCTCCCTGTTCGCCGTGGACACCAAGTCCGAGGGCTACTCCATCGGCCGCAAGCTGGACAAGCTCGGCCTGCGCACCTCCGACACCGCCGAGCTGGCGTTCGTCGACGTGAAGGTCCCGGTCGAGGACCTCCTCGGCGAGGAGAACAAGGGCTTCTACTACCTCGGCGCCAACCTGCCGTCCGAGCGCTGGGGCATCGCCTTCGGCGCCTACGCGCAGGCCAAGGCCGCCATCCGGTTCGCCCAGCAGTACGTGACGGAGCGCACCGTCTTCGGCAAGCCGGTCGCGCACTTCCAGAACACCAAGTTCGAGCTGGCCTCCTGCCAGGCCGAGGTGGACGCCGCCGAGGCGGTCGCCGACCGCGCCCTGGAGGCCCTGGACGCCGGTGAGCTGACGGCGGCCGAGGCCGCGTCCGCGAAGCTGTTCTGCACCGAGGTCGCGCACCGCGTCATCGACAAGTGCCTCCAGCTGCACGGCGGCTACGGCTACATGAACGAGTACCCGATCGCCCGCCTGTACGCCGACAACCGCGTGAACCGCATCTACGGCGGCACCAGCGAGGTCATGAAGTCCATCATCGCCAAGTCGATGGGCCTGTAAGGGATCCAGTCCCAGTCCCATGAACGAGGCACTGACGTCCCTCCTCGATCTGCTCGACCTCGAGCAGATCGAGGAGAACATCTTCCGCGGTACCAGCAGGCCTTCCCTGGTACCGCGCGTCTTCGGCGGTCAGGTCGCGGCCCAGGCGCTGGTCGCGGCCGGGCGGACCGTCCCGGCGGACCGCACCGCGCACTCCCTGCACTCGTACTTCCTGCGCACCGGGGACACGGGCGCGCCCATCGTGTACTCCGTGGACCGCATCCGCGACGGCCGCTCGTTCACCACGCGCCGGGTCGTCGCCGTCCAGCACGGGCAGCCGATCTTCCACCTCTCCGCGTCGTTCCAGACGTACGAGGACGGCCTCGACCACCAGGTCCCGATGCCGTCGGCCCCGGACCCGGAGTCCCTGCCCACGGCGGCCGAGTCGCTGCCCGCGTACCGGGATATCTTCCGCGACCCGGGCACGGTCGAGCGGCTGATCGAGACCCGGGAGGCCGTGGACCTGCGGTACGCCACGATCCCGCCCTGGGGCAGCATCGGCGAGCCGGTGGAGCCGCGCTCGCAGGTGTGGTTCCGCACGGCCGGGAAGCTGGACAGCGCCGATCCGCTGCTGCACACCTGCCTGGCCACGTACGTCTCCGACATGACGCTGCTCGACTCGGTGCTGCTCGCCCACGGGCGCGGCGGGTGGGCGGTGGGCGACGTGGTCGGCGCCTCGCTGGACCACGCGATGTGGTTCCACCGGCCCTTCCGCGCGGACGAGTGGCTGCTGTACGACCAGGAGTCGCCCTCGGCGGCCGCCGGCCGGGGCCTCGGCCAGGCCCGCATCTGGACCCAGGACGGACGTCTGGCCGTCACCGTCATCCAGGAGGGCGTGGTCCGCGTCCCGCGTGCGTGACGGACGTCCCGGGCGGCCTCAGTCCCACCAGAAGCCCCAGTGTGCGGCGCCGGTGACCGCCTCGTCCGCGTAGGCCCGGATGCTGCCGGAGCCCTGCCAGATGTTGTCGGGCGCGAAGGCGAAGTGCTCCGCCGCGACGGGGAGCGAGCGGACGAGCGTACGGGGCGGGGCCGCGACCGACACGTGGAGTTCGTCGAAGCCGAGGGCGACGACGCGGGCGCCGAAGCGGTCCTCCCAGGACCGCAGGACCGCGCTCATGAGGGCGGTGTCGTTCTCGTGGTTGGTGGGCCCGCACCAGCCCATCGCGGTGGGTACGTCGGCCGGGCGTCCCGCCGCGACCAGGGCGAGCCGTGGGGCGGGCCGGGTGCCGTCCCCGATCAGCTCGGCCGCGAGGGCGCGGGCCGCCTCGTCGGGGTCCGGCCCGTCCTGCGGCTGCGCGCCCGGGTCCGCCAGGCCCGGCCAGTGTCGGCCGAACGGGGCGATGAGCTCCGGACCGTCCTCGCCCTCCTCCTCGGGGTCGGGTATCACGGCGCCCCAGAACTCCCGCAGGACCGGCTCGACATGGTGGTCGTCGGGGTCGGACATCCGCTCCGGCGCCAGCCCCTTGACCTCCCACCACCGTTCCAGTCCGGACCGCTCCAGGAGCAGCACCGCCTGGAGCCCCGCCGCGGCCAGGGCGCGGCCCCGGTGCGCGGCGAACTCCCCGGCGTCCACGGGTCCGTCGCAGACCCACAGCAGCGGCTCGGGCCGCGCGCGGCGCGCGCGCCAGGTCCGCGCGACCGGCCGGGGGAAGAGCGTCCCCGGCGGCAACTCAAGCCCCAGGGAGCGCCCTTGGGGATCC
Source organism: Streptomyces sp. NPDC056224 (assembly GCF_042267665.1). Lineage (NCBI taxonomy): Bacteria > Bacillati > Actinomycetota > Actinomycetes > Kitasatosporales > Streptomycetaceae > Streptomyces > Streptomyces sp. NPDC056224. The sequence continues at coordinate 24,580 of NZ_JBHJTK010000017.1, read as the reverse complement.
TCGGCCAGCACGGACAGCGGGTGGTGCGCCTGCGGCGACTTCGGCGGTGTCGGCATGAAAACGACCGTAACCGCGGCCACTGACAACGCCCCCAGGCACGGTCTCAGACGCGGCCTCAGGCCTCCAACAGGCCCGCCGCGTCCAGCAGGTAGGCGACCATCGGGTCGTAGTGGCGCGGGTCGCGGACGTGGTCGTCGAGCGGGATCGCCACCTGGAGGGTGCCCTCGGCCTCGCCGAGGAAGAGGGCCGGGTCGTTGCAGTCCGCGTAGCCCACCGCGTCCAGGCCGCGCTGCGCCGCGCAGCCCGCCCAGCCGTGGTCGGCGACGACCAGGTCCGGCTGCGGGCGGCCCGCCGCCGTGAGCCCGTCCAGGATCGCGGCCATCGGCTCCGGCGAATGGGTGTGCCACAGCGTCGCGCCCCGCTCCAGCACGGCGACGTCCGCGAACTGCCACACCGAGCCCTCGTCGGCCGTCAGTCCGGCGGGGATGACGACGATCTCGCACCCGGCCGCCCGCAGGGCCGCCGCCGTGACCCGGTGGACGTCCAGCAGCCCGCCCGGGTGCCCGGTGGCCAGCAGCACGCTCTGCCGGTCCAGCGCCGCCTTGCGCAGCCGCGCCGCCAGCCGGTCCAGGCCGGCCACGGTCAGCTCGGGGTCGATGGTGTCCTGGCCGTGGCGGAGCTCGGGGTCGTCGACGACCCCGCACCGCTCGGCCATCACCGCGAGCACGTCCTGCTCGTCGGTCCAGCGGTCGCCCAGTTCCAGACCGAGCCAGTAGTGCCGGTCGCCGTTGGCGAGCTTGCGGTAATGGGAGAGGTTGTTCTCGCGCGGGGTCGCGACCTGCCCCGCGATCCGGGTGCGGACCAGGTGGTCGATGAGTTCTGCGCGGCTGGGTACGGGCGTCTCTATCGGCTTCGGCATACGGGCCATTCTGCCGCCGCCCAGGCGGAAGCGTCCCGTCCATCCCGGTCCGCGGACGCCCCGGCTCACACCGACAGCGCCCCGAACGCCCCGTGCGCGAGCCTCCGGAGCAGCGACTCCGTCGCCTCCCGCCCCAGGGCCGCCAGGTGCGGGGTGGAGTTCAGCAGGCCGAAGACGGCGTGCACGGAGACCCGTACCTCCGCCTCGCCCACCTCCGGATGCAGTTCCCGTACGACCGCCACCCACAGCTCCACGTACTGCCGCTGCAGCTGCCGTACGAGCTTGCGGTCGGTGTCCCGCAGCCGGTCGAGCTCCCTGTCGTGCAGGGTGATCAGCGCCCGGTCGTCCAGCGCGAAGTCGATGTGCCCGTCGATGAGGGAGGACAGGACCAGGACGGAATCGCCCTGCGCCTCCTCCGCCCGGCGGCGGCCGCCGGTCAGCAGCCGCTCGCTGATGCCGACCAGCAGCTCGGCGAGCATGGCGTCCTTGCCCGCGAAGTGCCGGTAGAGGCCGGGTCCGCTGATGCCCACCGCGGCCCCTATCTCGTCGACGCCGACGCCGTGGAATCCGCGCGCGGCGAAGAGGCGGGCGGCCTCACTGAGGATCTGCTCGCGACGGGTCGGGGCGGCCGCTCTGGTGCTCATGGGAAACCATTCTAGACAGGGCCGTTAGCGGTCGTTAACCTAAGGCGTACATGCGTTAACGCTCATTAACAGCGTGCACCGAGCAAGGGAGCTCGACCGATGCAGCAGGCACCAGTGCTGACGAGCGCCGCGGACCCGGCGTCCGAGGCCTGGCGGACCAACGAGGCCGCCCACCGCGAGCTGACCGAGGGGCTGCGGGCCCGGCTCGACGCGGCCCGGCTCGGCGGCGGCGAGAAGGCCCGCGCCCGCCACACCGCCCGCGGGAAACTCCTCCCGCGCGACCGCGTCGACACCCTCCTCGACCCCGGATCCCCCTTCCTGGAACTGGCCCCGCTGGCCGCCGAGGGCATGTACGGGGGCGCGGCCCCGGCCGCCGGTGTCATCGCGGGCATCGGCCGGGTCAGCGGCCGCGAATGCGTCATCGTCGCGAACGACGCCACCGTCAAGGGCGGCACGTACTACCCGATGACCGTCAAGAAGCACCTGCGCGCCCAGGAGGTGGCCCTGGAGAATCGTCTCCCCTGCCTCTACCTGGTCGACTCCGGCGGCGCGTTCCTCCCCATGCAGGACGAGGTCTTCCCCGACCGGGAGCACTTCGGCCGCATCTTCTACAACCAGGCGCGCATGTCGGGCGCCGGCATCCCGCAGATCGCCGCCGTCCTCGGCTCCTGCACGGCGGGCGGCGCGTACGTCCCGGCCATGAGCGACGAGGCCGTCATCGTCCGCAACCAGGGCACGATCTTCCTCGGCGGCCCGCCGCTGGTGAAGGCCGCCACCGGCGAGGTCGTCACGGCCGAAGAGCTCGGCGGCGGCGAGGTGCACTCCCGGACCTCGGGCGTCACCGACCACCTCGCGGAGGACGACGCGCACGCGCTGCGGATCGTACGGAACATCGTGGCGACCCTGCCCGAGCGCGGGGCCCTGCCCTGGTCGGTCGAGGCTCCCGAGGAGCCGAAGGTGGACCCGGCCGGCCTGTACGGAGCGGTCCCCGTCGACTCGCGCACCCCCTACGACGCCCGCGAGATCATCGCCCGGGTCGTGGACGGCTCCCGCTTCCAGGAGTTCAAGTCCGAGTTCGGCCAGACGCTGGTCACCGGCTTCGCCCGGATCCACGGCCACCCGGTCGGCATCATCGCCAACAACGGCATCCTGTTCGCCGAATCCGCCCAGAAGGGCGCCCACTTCATCGAGCTGTGCGACCAGCGCGGGATCCCGCTGCTCTTCCTCCAGAACATCTCGGGCTTCATGGTCGGCCGGGACTACGAGGCGGGCGGCATCGCCAAGCACGGCGCCAAGATGGTGACGGCGGTGGCCTGCGCCCGGGTCCCGAAGCTGACGGTGGTGGTGGGCGGCTCGTACGGCGCGGGCAACTACTCGATGTGCGGGCGGGCGTACTCGCCGCGCTTCCTGTGGATGTGGCCGAACGCCAAGATCTCGGTGATGGGCGGCGAGCAGGCCGCCTCCGTCCTGGCGACCGTCAAGCGCGACCAGATCGAGGGCGCGGGCCAGGAGTGGCCGGCCGAGGACGAGGAGGCCTTCAAGGCCCCGGTCCGCGCGCAGTACGAGGAACAGGGCAACGCCTACTACGCCACGGCCCGGCTGTGGGACGACGGGGTCATCGACCCGATGGAGACCCGGCAGGTGCTGGGACTGGCCCTGACCGCGTGCGCGAACGCCCCGCTGGGCGACTCCGCTTTCGGCATCTTCCGTATGTGACGTGAGGACCTCTTCGATGTTCAGCACTGTTCTGGTCGCGAACCGCGGCGAGATCGCGGTCCGGGTCATCCGCACCCTGCGGGAGCTCGGCATCCGCTCCGTGGCCGTCTTCAGCGACGCCGACGCGGACGCCCGTCACGTACGGGAGGCCGACACGGCCGTCCGGATCGGCCCGGCGGCGGCCTCGATGAGCTACCTGTCGGTGGAGCGGCTGCTGGATGCCGCGAGGCGGACGGGCGCCGAGGCCGTGCACCCGGGCTACGGCTTCCTCGCCGAGAACGCGGCCTTCGCCCAGGCGTGCGCGGACGCCGGACTGGCCTTCATCGGGCCGCCCGCCTCCGCCATCTCCCTCATGGGCGACAAGATCCGGGCCAAGGAGACGGTGAAGGCGGCGGGCGTGCCCGTGGTCCCCGGCTCCTCCGGCAGCGGCCTCACCGACGCCGAACTGGTCTCCGCCGCCGAGGAGATCGGCATGCCGGTGCTGCTGAAGCCCTCGGCGGGCGGCGGCGGCAAGGGCATGCGGCTGGTGCGCGACGCGGCCGTACTGGCCGAGGAGATCGCGGCGGCCCGCCGCGAGGCGCGCTCCTCCTTCGGCGACGACACCCTCCTGGTCGAGCGGTGGGTGGACCGGCCGCGGCACATCGAGATCCAGGTGCTGGCGGACGCCCACGGGAACGTGGTCCACCTGGGCGAGCGCGAGTGCTCGCTCCAGCGGCGCCACCAGAAGGTCATCGAGGAGGCCCCCTCGGTCCTGCTCGACGAGAAGACCCGCGCGGCGATGGGCGCGGCGGCCGTGGACGCGGCCCGCTCGTGCGGGTACGTGGGCGCGGGCACGGTGGAGTTCATCGTCCCGGGCGGGGACCCCTCCTCCTACTACTTCATGGAGATGAACACCCGCCTCCAGGTCGAGCACCCGGTGACGGAGCTGGTCACGGGCCTGGACCTGGTGGAGCTGCAGCTGCGGGTGGCGGCCGGCCAGACCCTGCCCCTCACTCAGGACGAGGTCCGGCTCACGGGCCACGCGATCGAGGCCCGCGTCTGCGCGGAGGACCCGGCCAGGGGGTTCCTGCCGTCCGGCGGCACGGTCCTGGCGCTGTCGGAGCCCGACGGCGGGGCGGTCCGTACGGACTCCGGGCTGACGGCGGGCGTGCCGGTCGGGTCGACGTACGACCCGATGCTGTCGAAGGTCATCGTCCACGGGCCGGACCGGGCCGGCGCCCTGCGCATGCTGCGGGCCGCCCTCGCCGACACGGTGATCCTGGGTGTCCAGACCAATGCGGGCTTCCTGCGCCGTCTCCTCGCGCACCCGGACGTGGTCTCGGGCGACCTGGACACGGGCCTGGTCGAGCGCGACCTCCCCTCCCTCCTCCCGGAGGGGGTCCCGTACGAGGTGTACGCGGCGGCCGCGCTGCTGGCCGCGCCCCGCATTCCCCCGGCCACCGCCCGCTGGGTCGACCCGTTCGACGCGGCCAACGGCTGGCGCCTCGGCGGCACTGCGGCCTGGACGGTGCGCCACTTCCGCCTCCCGGGCCAGGACCCGGTGGAGGTCCGCACCCGACCCCTGGGCGCGGAGTCCGAGCTGCTCGTCGTCGACCCCGCCGGGCCGGATCAGGCGGCACCGGCGCGCGCCCGGATCGTGGCCCGCACCTGCGACACCGTCACCGTCGAACTCGACGGCGTCACGCACCGGTTCAGCCACGCCGCCTCCCCGGAGGGGACCTGGCTGGGCCGCGACGCGGACTCCTGGCACGTGCAGGCCCACGACCCGGTCGCCGCGGCGCTGAGCGGGAGCGGACACGCGGGGGCCGACACGCTGGCCGCCCCCATGCCCGGCACCGTCACCGTCGTCAAGGTGGCCGTGGGCGACACGGTGGTGGCCGGGCAGAGCCTCCTCGTCGTCGAGGCCATGAAGATGGAGCACGTCATCTCCGCCCCGCACGCCGGGACCGTCACCGAGCTCGACGTCACCCCCGGCACCACCGTCGCCATGGACCAGGTCCTGGCCGTGGTCACCCCGGAACCGGAAGAGGAGGCGGCCGCATGAACCGTCTGCCCATGACCGTCCCGGCCCCGGGCCTCCCGGCCCGGGTCCGGATCCACGAGGTCGGCGCCCGCGACGGGCTGCAGAACGAGAAGACGGCCGTCCCCACCGCCGTCAAGGCCGAGTTCATCCACCGGCTCGCCGCCGCCGGCCTCACCACCGTCGAGGCCACCAGCTTCGTCCACCCCAAGTGGGTGCCGCAGCTCGCCGACGCCGAGGAACTGGTCCCGCTCCTCGGCGACGTGCAGGCGGCCCTGCCCGTCCTCGTCCCCAACGAGCGCGGCCTCGACCGCGCCCTCGCCCTCGGCGCCACCCGCATCGCCGTCTTCGGATCGGCCACCGAGACCTTCGCCTCGCGCAACCTCAACCGGACCGTCGCCGAGTCCCTCGCCATGTTCGAGCCCGTCGTGGCCCGCGCCAAAGAGGGCGGGGCCCACGTCCGCGGCTACCTCTCGATGTGCTTCGGCGACCCCTGGGAGGGCCCGGTCCCGGTCCACCAGGTCGTCTCCGTGGCCACGTCCCTGCTCGACCTCGGCTGCGACGAGCTCAGCCTCGGCGACACCATCGGCGTCGCGACCCCCGGCCACGTTCAGGCACTGCTCAGCGGCCTGAACGAAGCGGGGGTCGCCACCGACCGCATCGGCGTGCACTTCCACGACACCTACGGCCAGGCCCTCTCCAACACCCTCGCCGCGCTCCAGCACGGCGTGACCACGGTCGACGCCTCCGCCGGGGGCCTCGGCGGGTGCCCGTACGCGAAGAGCGCCACCGGCAACCTCGCCACCGAGGACCTGGTGTGGATGCTCGACGGTCTCGGCATCGAGACCGGGGTCGATCTGGCCGCCCTCACCGCCACGAGCGTGTGGATGGCCGAACAGCTGGGGCGTCCCAGCCCCTCCCGTACCGTCCGCGCCCTCTCCCACAAGGAGTAGTCACATCATGTCCCTCGACCACCGGCTCACCCCCGAGCACGAGGAACTCCGCCGCACCGTCGAGGAGTTCGCGCACGACGTCGTCGCGCCCAAGATCGGCGACCTGTACGAGCGCCACGAGTTCCCGTACGAGATCGTCCGCGAGATGGGCCGCATGGGCCTGTTCGGCCTGCCCTTCCCCGAGGAGTACGGCGGCATGGGCGGCGACTACCTCGCCCTCGGCATCGCCCTGGAGGAGCTGGCCCGCGTCGACTCCTCGGTCGCCATCACCCTGGAGGCCGGCGTCTCCCTCGGCGCCATGCCGATCTACCTCTTCGGCTCGGAGGAGCAGAAGCGGGAGTGGTTGCCGAAGATGTGCTCCGGCGAGATCCTGGGCGCCTTCGGCCTGACCGAGCCCGGCGCGGGCAGCGACGCGGGCGGCACCCGCACCACCGCCGTGCGCGAGGGCGACGAGTGGGTCATCAACGGCTCCAAGTGCTTCATCACCAACTCCGGTACGGACATCACCGGTCTGGTCACCGTCACGGCCGTGACGGGCCGCAAGCCGGACGGCCGCCCCGAGATCTCCTCGATCATCGTCCCGTCCGGCACGCCGGGCTTCACGGTGGCCGCGCCGTACTCCAAGGTCGGCTGGAACTCCTCGGACACCCGTGAGCTGTCCTTCGACGGCGTACGGGTCCCGCTCGCCAACCTGGTGGGCGAAGAGGGGCGCGGCTACGCCCAGTTCCTGCGGATCCTCGACGAGGGCCGCATCGCCATCTCGGCGCTGGCCACCGGGCTCGCCCAGGGCTGCGTGGACGAGTCGGTGAAGTACGCCAAGGCGCGGCACGCCTTCGGCAAGGCGATCGGCGACAACCAGGCCATCCAGTTCAAGCTGGCCGACATGGAGATGCGCGCGCACATGGCCCGCATCGGCTGGCGCGACGCGGCCTCCCGGCTGGTGGCCGGGGAGCCGTTCAAGAAGGAGGCGGCGATCGCGAAGCTGTACTCCTCCACGGTCGCCGTCGACAACGCCCGCGAGGCCACGCAGATCCACGGCGGCTACGGGTTCATGAACGAGTACCCGGTGGCCCGGATGTGGCGGGATTCCAAGATCCTGGAGATCGGCGAGGGCACGAGCGAGGTCCAGCGCATGCTGATCGCGCGTGAACTGGGCTTCTCCGCCTAGCCGTAGCGCGCGTACGGACGCAGGACAGCACCGAGGGGGCCCAAGAAAGTTAGGGCCCCCTTACCGCTTTCGGCCAAGGTTAGGCTAACCTTCCCTCCGAACGGCCCGGTGGCTGGCCGCCCTGCACGCACGAAAGCGGACCCCGACATGCCCAAGTCCCGTACCTCCTCCCTGACCCGTCGCGGATTCGTCGCGGCCGGCGGCGCCCTCGGCCTCGTCGCGGCGCTCGCCGCGTGTGGAGGCACCGACTCGGCGAAGGGTGACGGCGGCAAGGACAAGGGCTCCGCCGCCTCGGGCCCCTGGACCTTCACGGACGACGTCACGAAGAAGGAAGTCAGCCTCAAGGCCAAGCCGAAGAACATCGTCGCGTTCACCGGCACCGCCGCCGCGCTGTACGACTACGGCGTCCCGGTCAAGGGCGTCTTCGGCCCGACCAGGACCGCCGACGGCAAGCCCGACGTCCAGGCCGGCTCGATGGACATCTCCAAGGTCGAGATCCTCGGCAACGTCTACGACGAGTTCAACGTCGAGAAGTACGCGGCCCTCCAGCCCGACCTGCTGGTCACCAACACCTGGGACGGCAAGTACTGGTACGTGCCGGAGGCCTCCAAGGACAAGATCCTCAAGCTCGCCCCGGCCGCCGCGATCGGCGTGGGCGGCGACGCCACCCTGGACAAGGGCCTGCAGCGCACCGCGGAGCTCGCCAAGGCGCTCGGCGCCGACCTGAACTCCAAGACCGTCGTCGACGCCAAGGCCCGCTTCGAGGCCGCCTCCGCCAAGCTCCGCGAGGCCACCAAGGCCAACCCGGGCGTCAAGGTGCTCGCCGGTTCCGGCGCCGACGCGCTGTTCTACGTCTCGACCCCGGACACCTCGGCCGACCTGAAGTACTTCAAGTCCCTCGGCGTCGAGTTCGTCACCCCGGAGAAGCTGGACGAGGGCGGCTTCTTCGAGAGCCTCAGCTGGGAGAACGCCGGCAAGTACAAGGCCGACGTCGTACTGCTCGACAACCGCACCGGAACCCTGCAGCCGGACGCCCTGAAGGCCAAGGCCACGTGGGCCGAGCTCCCCGCCGTCAAGGCCGGCCAGGTCACCCCGCGCGTCACCGAGCCGATCTACTCGTACGACAGGTGCGCCCAGATCCTGGAGGACCTCACCAAGGCCGTCCAGAACGCCAAGAAGGTCAGCTGACCACCCTTCACTCCGGCTGAATCCCAGGGGGGACCCACCGTATGACCGCCACCGCGTCCGACGCCCCGGCCGTAGCGCACTTCCGGTTCTTCACGCTCGACGTGCTCCGCACGCGCCGCCTCGGCCACTCGTTCCTGCGGGTCACGTTCGGCGGTGAGTCCCTCGCGGACTTCCGCTCGGGCGGCTTCGACCAGAGCCTGTCGCTCTTCCTGCCGACGGGCGACCAGGAGCACACGGTGCTCCCGTCCACGGACGAGGACACCTGGTTCGCCGCCTGGCGCGCGATGCCGGACGGGGAACGCCCGGTGATGCGCTCCTACACCGTGCGCGAGCAGCGCCGTACGGCCGGGGGCGTGGACGAGGTCGACATCGACTTCGTCCTGCACGGCGACTCGTCCCCCGCCTCGCGCTGGGCGGGACGGGCGGTCACCGGCCGCCGGATCATGGCGATCGGCCCGGCCGTCGCGGAGAACAAGTCCGTACGGTTCCAGCCGCCGGCCGGCAGCGACGCGATCTGGATGTACGCGGACGAGACCGCCCTGCCGGCCGCGGCCGCGATCCTGGACGGGCTGCCCGCGGGCACCCCGGTCCGGGCCTGGCTGGAGGTCCCGCACGAGGACGACCGGCTGCCGCTGGACACGCTCGCCGAGGCGGACATTACCTGGATCGTGCGCGGCAGCGCGGGCCGGGAGCGGACCGAGCAGCTGCTGAGCGTGTTGCGGGCCGAGGATCCGCGCCCCGCCGAAGCCCCGTACGTGTGGCTGGCGGGCGAGTCCGGCACGATCCGGGCCGTGCGCCGGCACTTCGTGCAGGAACGATCCGTCGATCGCCGCGCGGTGCGTTTCACCGGCTACTGGCGGCTCGGGGCGAGCGAGGAGCAGCTCCTCGCCGAGGCGTACGCGGGCCGGGCCCCGAGCGAGGACCCGGCTTCCGAGCTGTAGGCAACTCCCTTACCCAGCAGAGCAGTTGAGATGGGCCCCGGCTTCCGGCCAGGGCCCATCTCCATTTGGCCTGGAATTTAGGTTAGGCTAACCTAAGTATTGCCACCCCACCCCCCGCTCTCCCTGCCCGGAGGAAAGTTGATGCGCTCGCATCTGCTGAATGAGACGACCGCGGACCTCTACCGGCGTTCCGTCACCGAGGGAGTCGAACGCGTCGCCGCCAAACTCGCGAGCACGCAGCGTCCCCACACCGGCATCTCCGTCGACGAACTCGCCCCGGTCATCAACGGGATCGACCTCGACAAGCCGCTCGAAGACCCGGCCGCCGTCCTCGACGAGCTGGAGGACGTCTACCTGCGCGACGCGGTGTACTTCCACCACCCGCGCTACCTCGGCCACCTCAACTGCCCGGTCGTCATCCCCGCGGTGCTCGGCGAGGCGGTCCTCTCCGCCGTCAACTCCTCGCTCGACACCTGGGACCAGTCCATCGGGGGCACGCTCATCGAGCGCCGCCTCATCGACTGGACCGCCCAGCGCATCGGCCTCGGCCCCGGCGCGGACGGCGTCTTCACCTCCGGCGGCAGCCAGTCCAACTTCCACGCGCTGCTCCTCGCCCGCGACGAGGCCTGCCGCATCGTCATGAAGCAGGCGATGGACGAGGGCCGCGAGCTCACCAAGGCCGAACTCCTTCCGAAGCTGCGCATCTTCACCTCCGAGGCCAGCCACTTCAGCGTGCAGAAGTCGGCCGCCATGCTCGGACTCGGCTACGAGGCCGTCATCGCCGTCCCGGTCGACCGGAGCCGCCGCATGGACACCGCGGTGCTCGCCCTGGAGCTGGAGGAGTGCGCCGCCGAGGGCCTCTTCCCGATGGCCGTCGTCGCCACCGCCGGCACCACCGACTTCGGGTCCATCGACCCGCTCCCCGAGATCGCCCGCCTGGCCGCCGAGCACTCCGCGTGGATGCACGTGGACGCCGCGTACGGCTGCGGACTGCTGGTCTCCCCCACCCGGCGGCACCTCCTCGACGGCATCGAACGCGCCGACTCGGTCACGGTCGACTACCACAAGTCCTTCTTCCAGCCCGTCAGTTCCAGCGCCGTGCTGGTCCGCGACCGCGACACGCTGAGGCACGCCACGTACCACGCGGACTACCTCAACCCGCGCCGGATGGCCGAGGAAAGCATCCCCAACCAGGTCGACAAGTCCATCCAGACCACCCGCCGCTTCGACGCGCTCAAGCTCTGGATGACCCTGCGCGTCATGGGCGCCGACGGCATCGGCTCGCTCTTCGACGAGGTCGTCGACCTGGCCGCCGCGGGCTGGGACCTCATCGACGCCGACCCGCGCTTCGAGGTCGTGGTCAAGCCCCGGATCTCCACCCTGGTCTTCCGCTACGTCCCGGAGGGCGAGGTCCGGGGGGACCTGGTCGACGAGGCCAACCTGCACGCCCGCAAGGCCCTGTTCGCCTCCGGCGAGGCGGTGGTGGCCGGCACCAGGGTCGACGGGGACCAGTACCTGAAGTTCACCCTCCTCAACCCGCAGACCACGACGGCCGACATCGCGGCCGTCCTCGACCTTCTCGCCTCGCACGCCGAGCAGTTCCTGGGAGAATCCCTTGCCGTCCACCGCTAAGACCCACGACTTCATCGGCATCGGCCTCGGTCCCTTCAATCTGGGACTCGCCTGCCTGACGGCACCGATCGGCGAACTCGACGGCCTGTTCATCGAGTCGAAGCCGCACTTCGAGTGGCACGCCGGAATGTTCCTGGACGGCGCCCACCTGCAGACGCCGTTCATGTCCGACCTGGTCACCCTCGCCGACCCGACCTCGCCCTTCTCCTTCCTGAACTACCTGAAGGACCAGGACCGGCTGTACTCCTTCTACATCCGGGAGAACTTCTACCCGCTGCGGGCCGAGTACAACGACTACTGCCGCTGGGCCGCCGACCGGCTCGACAACGTCCTGTACTCCACCTCCGTCACCGAGGTCACCCACGACGAGGCGGCCGGCCTCTACGAGGTCCACACGGACCGGGGCGAGACCCACCGGGCCCGCCGCCTGGTCCTCGGTACCGGCACCACGCCCTTCGTGCCGGAGGCCTGCGCCCGCCTGGGCGGCGACTTCCTGCACAACTCCGCGTACATGACGCACAAGGCCGAGCTGCAGAAGAAGAAGTCGATCACCCTGGTCGGCTCCGGGCAGAGCGCCGCCGAGATCTACTACGACCTGCTGGCCGAGATCGACGCGTACGGCTACCAGCTCAACTGGATCACGCGCTCACCGCGGTTCTTCCCGCTGGAGTACACGAAGCTGACGCTGGAGATGACCTCCCCCGAGTACGTGGACTACTTCCACGCCCTCCCCGAGGACACCCGCTACCGGCTGGAGAGCCGGCAGAAGAACCTCTTCAAGGGCATCGACGGCGATCTGATCAACGCCATCTTCGACCTGCTCTATCAGAAGAGGATCAGCATGCCGGGCGCCGTCCCGACCACCCTGCTGACCAACACCTCCCTGAACGGCGCGGCCTACGACACCACCACGGGCACGTACACCCTGGGCCTGCGCCAGGAGGAACAGGAGCGGGACTTCTCCCTCGCGACCGAGGGCCTGGTCCTGGCCACCGGCTACAAGCACCCCGTCCCGGAGTTCCTCGCCCCCGTGCGCGGCCGGCTGAACTTCGACGGCCGCGGCCGCCTCGACGCCGCCCGCAACTACAGCGTCGACACCACCGGGCGCGAGGTCTACCTGCAGAACGGCACGACCCACAACCACTCCCTCACCTCGCCCGACCTGGGCATGGCCGCGTACCGCAACGCGTACATCGTCGGTGAGCTCCTCGGCCGCGAGCACTACAAGGTCGAGAAGTCCATCGCGTTCCAGCAGTTCGCAGCCCCGGAAGGCACGCACGCATGAGCACCACCTCCGAGGTCCTGTACGCCCGCACCGACGCGGCGCTCGGGACCTTCTCCCTCCGCCCCCTGGACCCCTTCGCGGACGCGGAGCTCCTGCACGGATGGGTCACGCACCCCAAGGCCTCGTTCTGGATGATGCAGGACGCCTCGCTGCCGGACGTCGAGCGCGAGTACATGAGGATCGCCGCGGCCGAGCACCACCAGGCCTTCATCGGCCTCCACGAGGGACGGCCGGCCTTCCTGATGGAGACGTACGACCCCGCCGAACTGGAGCTGGTCGGCCTGTACGACGCCCGGCCCGGCGACGTCGGCATGCACTTCCTGGTGGCCCCGGCCGACACCCCGGTCAGCGGCTTCACCCGCGCCGTGATCACCACGGTGATGGCCTCGCTCTTCGACGACCCCGCGAACCTCCGCGTCGTCGTCGAGCCGGACGTCCGCAACACCGCCGTCCACGCCCTGAACGAGGCGGTCGGCTTCGTCCCCGAGCGCGAGGTCGTCAAGCCGGAGAAGACCGCCCTGCTCAGCTTCTGCACGCGGGCGCAGTTCGAAGCCACCCAGGAAGTGTCGATATGAGCCTCGCCGACGCCGTCTCCCACCTCTCCCCGGAGCTGTGGGCCCGCGCCAGCCGCGCCCTGGTCCGCAAGGCCCTCGCGGAGTTCTCGCACGAGCGCCTGCTGACCCCGAAACCGCTCGGCGACTCGACGTACGCGGTCCTGAGTGACGACGGCTCGGTCGAGTACCGCTTCACGGCGCAGCTCCACGCCCTGGACCACTGGGCGGTGGACGAGTCCTCGATCACCCGCCGGAAGGGCGGCGCCGAGCTCCCGCTGGACGCCCTCGACTTCCACATCGAGATGCGCGAGGCCCTGGGGCTGAGTGCGGAGGTCCTGCCGGTCTACCTGGAGGAGATCTCCTCCACCCTGGCGGGCTCGGGCTTCAAGTACACGAAACCGCAGGTCTCCTCGGCCGTCCTCGCGAAGTCCTCGTTCCAGGACATCGAGACCGGCATGACCGAGGGCCACCCCTGCTTCGTCGCCAACAACGGCCGGCTCGGCTTCGGCGTGCACGAGTACCTGTCGTACGCCCCCGAGGCGGCGAGCCCGGTCCACCTGGTGTGGGTCGCCGCCCGCAAGGACGTCTCCACCTTCACGGCGGGCGCGGGCCTGGACCACGACGCGTTCATGCACGCCGAGCTGGGCGAGGGCACCCTCGCGCTCTTCTCCTCGAAGATGCGGTCCCTGGGCCTGGACCTGGCGGACTACCACCTCCTGCCCGTCCATCCCTGGCAGTGGTGGAACAAGACGACGGTCACCTTCGCCGCCGAGATCGCGGGCCGCCGCCTGGTCCTGCTGGGGGAGGGCGAGGACGCGTACCTCGCACAGCAGTCCATCCGCACGTTCTTCAACACCACCACGCCGACGAAGCACTACGTCAAGACGGCCATCTCGGTCCTCAACATGGGCTTCATGCGCGGTCTGTCGGCCGCGTACATGGAGGCCACCCCGGCCATCAACGACTGGCTCCACCAGCTGATCGAGTCGGACCCCGTCCTGCGGTCCGTCGACTTCTCGATCATCCGCGAGCGGGCGGCGATCGGCTACCACCACCGCCAGTACGAGCGCGCCACCGACCGGTACAGCCCGTACCGCAAGATGCTGGCCGCGCTGTGGCGCGAGTCCCCCGTGAACTCGCTGCGGGGCGACGAGCGGCTGGCCACGATGGCCTCGCTCCTCCACGTGGACGCCGAGGGCAAGTCCTTCGTCGGCGCCCTGATCGAGGAGTCGGGCCTGACCCCGTCCGAGTGGCTGGCGTCCTACCTCCGCGCCTACCTGGTCCCCCTCCTGCACTGCTTCTACCAGTACGACCTCGCGTACATGCCGCACGGCGAGAACACGATCCTCGTCATCGAGGGCGGCGTGGTGAAGCGGGCGATCTTCAAGGACATCGCCGAGGAGATCGTGGTCATGGACCCGGACGCGGTCCTGCCCCCGGCGGTCGAGCGGGTCCGGGCGGACATCCCGGAGGACATGAAGCTGCTGTCGGTCTTCACGGACGTCTTCGACTGCTTCTTCCGCTTCCTCGGCCCGATCCTCGTCACGGAGGGCATCTGCGAGGAGGACACCTTCTGGCGGGCGGTCGCGGACTGCGCCCACGCGTACCAGGACTCCGTACCGGCCCTCGCGGACCGCTTCGCCCGCTACGACCTGTTCGCGGACGAGTTCCAGCTGTCCTGCCTGAACCGCCTCCAGCTGCGCGACAACAAGCAGATGGTCGACCTCGCCGACCCGTCGGCGGCCCTCCAGCTGATCGGCACCCTCAAGAACCCCGTCGCGGCCTTCGCCCGGCGGTGAACGAGGGGGCGGGCACTCCTGCGGGTACGGTCCCCCCGGAACCCCGCCCCTTCCGCACGCGGGGCGTGTCCGCGAAGCCCTGACCGGCCCTCTTCGCGGACACGCCCCGCGTGTTTCCCCGTCGCGGAACGCTCGCCGGGGCCACCCCCGGGTACCCGCCGTCGGGTGGAGGCGCCGGCCTCGCCCTGGCCCTTGCCCGCTGACGGCACTGCTCCCGTGGCACGCCGTCAGGCCCGGCCGCGGAACTCCGCCGCCCGCGCCTCGGCCGCCTCGCGTGCCGCGTCGAGCGGATCCGTCCACACCGCGGGAGCCTCCGTCGCGGCCACCGGCGCCACGGCTGATCAGCCGGACACCCCTAGGACCAGGGCACGTCCGGCGCCCGGTGGTAGCCGATGCCCTGCGCCTCCAGGCGGGGTGCCTGGGCCGCCAGGCGGCGGCTGTACGACGTCCAGTCGAGGGCGGCCGCCGGGGACCAGCCCAGTTCCGCCAGGCCCAGGAGCCGGGGGAAGGCCATGAACTCCCAGTCGGCGCGCGTCGCGACGGTCTCCGTCCACAGCGGGGCCTCCACGCCCAGGACCGCGGATTCCGGGACGCCGGGCAGGTAGGAGCCCGGGTCCCAGTCGTACGCCCTGCGCACCGGGACGTAGCCCGCCCAGGCCAGGCCCGGCTTGGTCGTGGTGTCGTACTTCATGTCCAGGTACAGCCGGTCCGCCGGGGACAGGATCAGCGGGTGGCCCGCCCCGGCCGCCGTCGCCACCCGTGTCCTGTCCGCCGCCGGGGTGCGGTCGTGGCCCCAGTACTGCAGCACCGCGTCCGGCGCCGGACGGGCCGCCGCCAGCTGGTGCCAGGCCACCACCCTCTTCCCGTACCGGCCCACCACCGCCTGCGCCCGGTCCATGAAGGCCGCGTAGTCCGCGGCGGGCGTCGAGTGCGCCTCGTCGCCTCCGATGTGCAGGTAGCGGCCGGGCGTCAGCTCCGCCAGCTCACCGAGCACCTGGTCGATGAACTCGTACGTCCGCTCCTTGCCGACGCACAGCGAGCTGAAGCCGACCTTGACCCCCGTGTACCGCTCGGGGGCCTTCCCGTCGCAGTTCAGCTCCGCGTAGGAGGCGAGCGCCGCGTTCACGTGCCCCGGCATGTCGATCTCCGGGACCACGTCGACGTACCGCCGCCCCGCGTACGCGACGAGTTCCCGGTACTCGTCCTTCGTCCAGTGGCCGCCGGGGCCGCCGCCGACCTCGCTGGCGCCGCCGTACTCCGCCAGCCGCGGCCAGGAGTCGACCGCCAGGCGCCACCCCTGGTCGTCGGTCAGGTGCACGTGCAGGGTGTTGACCTTGTACTGGGCGATCTGGTCGACGTACCTCTTCACCTGCTCCACCGTGAAGAAGTGCCGCGCGACGTCCACCATCGCCCCGCGGTACGCGAACCTCGGCCGGTCGGTGACCGTCCCGCCCGGCACCGTCCCGGGGCCCGCCACCGGCAGCAGCTGGCGCAGCGTCTGTCCCGCGTGGAACAGCCCGGCCGGGGTCCGTGCGGCGAGGGTGATCCCGTCCGGGCCGGACTCCAGCCGGTAACCCTCGTCGCCGACCCCCTCGGTCTCCTCGTCGATCCGCAGCCGGATCCCGTCCCCGCCGGCCCCGCCGGCCCCGCCGACCACGGGCAGCGGCAGCCCGCTCGGGCCGCGCAGCTGCTCCGCGAGGAGTTCGCCGACCCGCCGGACCTCCGCGTCCCGTCCCGGGCCGGTACGGATGACCGTGCCCGGCCCGACGGCGTACCCGGGGCCTTCGGCGCGTGCGGAGACGGGCGCCGGCAGCAGCCGTTCGAAGGGGGCCGGCACGGCGGGGGGATCGTCGCCGGCTCCGGCGTCCTCACCGCGGGCGTCGGTACACGAGACGGGGACACCGAGGGCGCCGAGGACGAGGAGGGTGCCGAGCGCGCGTCGCAGGACTCTCATGAGGCCAGGTATAGGCCAAGTGGGCCGTCCTGGCCGGTGCGAGAATCATCGGATGGCGGAAATCATCCAGAAGGACGGCACTTGGACCTTCGACGGGGACGTGGTGCGCATCGTGCCGGGCCGCGACAAGGGGGTGGGCCCCTTGCGCCAGACGCTCGGCGAGGTGGCCGTACCGCTGCGCGCGCTGGCCGGGATCAGCTTCGAACCGGGGCGCAAGGCGGGCCGGCTGCGACTACGGCTGCGTGACGGTGCGGATCCGCTGCTCCAGGTGACCGCCGGGCGGCTGCCGGAGGCCTCCGACCCGTACCGGCTGACCGTGGAGCAGGACCGGGCCGGGGTGGCGGAGTACTTCGTCGACGAGGTCCGCAGCGCGCTGCTGCTGGAGCAGGTGGACACCGGGCCCACCCGGGAGTACCTGCTGCCGGGCCCCGCGGTGCCGCTCACCGTGGCCGCGGGCGACGGGACCGTGGCCTTCGACGGGGACCGGGTGACCCTGGAGTGGAACTGGACGGCCGAGGAGGCCAAGCGGTCCGGAGGGACGCGCGGCTTCGGGCTGGCCGACCTCCGGACGGTGGAGTGGTGTCCGTCCAAGGGGCTGAGCAACGGCTGGCTGCGCTTCGTCCCGGCGGGCGTCGCGTCGGCCGCCGCGCCCAAGTACGACCCCTTCACGGTGGAGCTCTTCGGCTTCAAGAACGACCCGCTGATGGCCCTGGTCGCGGCGGCGGTGGCGCTGCGGCTGCCCCACCCGGGGGCGGCCGCCGCCGACGGCGCCCCGGCCGCGGTCACCGTGCTCAGCGCGGCCGCGGCGCCGCCGGAGGAGACCCCGGCGGACCACGACACCCTCCTGCGCCGCCTGCGTGATCTCGGCGAGCTGCATCAGACGGGGATCCTCACGGCCGAGGAGTTCGCGGCCGCCAAGCAGGCCGTTTTGCGGCGTTTCTGACCGGATCCATCCATTCCGCTGGTCCATACCAGAAGGATCCTGCCCGGATTCGGGCAGGATCTTTTGCATTCGGCGCCTCCACCCGCCAGTATCTACGGGTGCTCGATCGCCGCCCGTCGCATGACGACCTCGTCGACCACCTGGTGCGCAGCACCGCGCTGCAGCGCGGCGAGGCCGCCCGGGTGGTACTCGACGTGCTCGCGTACTTCGACGAGACGACCGAGGAGTTCGTGCGCCGCCGCCACCGGGAACTGCAGTCCGGCGGAGCGGTGAACACGGAGATCTTCGAGCGGATCGCGGCCGAGCTGCCGCACCGCGCCGTGGCGCCCGCGGAGCTCTCGCTCCGGCAACTGCGCCGCATCGTCTACGGCTGAGCGGCCGCCGGCGGCCGCCGCACGCGGCCGCGGACGAGCACAGGAACCGAACATCAGGAGGGGCAGGACCGTATGTGTGGAATCGTCGGTTACATCGGCAAGCGTGACGTGGCACCGCTGCTGCTGGAAGGCCTGCAGCGGCTGGAGTACCGCGGATACGACTCCGCGGGCATCGTCGTCAACAGCCCGAAGGCCGCCGCCCTCAAGGCGGTCAAGGCCAAGGGACGGGTCCGCGAGCTGGAGTCCCGCGTCCCCAAGCGCTTCGCCGGCACCACCGGCATCGCCCACACCCGCTGGGCCACCCACGGCGCCCCCAGCGACGTCAACTCGCACCCGCACCTGGACCCCGAGAACAAGGTCGCCGTCGTCCACAACGGCATCGTCGACAACGCCTCCGAACTGCGCGCCAAGCTGGAGGCCGAGGGCGTGGTCTTCGCCTCCGAGACCGACACCGAGGTGATCACCCACCTGATCGCCCGCGCCCAGGCCGACACCCTCGAGGAGAAGGTCCGCGAGGCGCTCAAGGTCATCGAGGGCACCTACGGCATCGCCGTGATGCACGCCGACTTCGCCGACCGCATCGTGGTCGCCCGCAACGGCTCCCCGGTCATCCTCGGCATCGGCGAGAAGGAGATGCTCGTCGCCTCCGACGTCGCCGCGCTGATCGCCCACACCCGCCAGGTCGTCACCCTCAACGACGGCGAGATGGCCACCCTCAAGGCCGACGACTTCCGCACGTACACCACCAGCGGTACGACGACCACCGCCACCCCGGAGACCGTGGAGTGGGAGGCCGCCTCGTACGACATGGGCGGTCACGACACCTACATGCACAAGGAGATCTCCGAGCAGCCCGACGCGGTCGACCGCGTGCTGCGCGGCCGGATCGACGACCGCTTCAACACCGTCCACCTGGGCGGCCTGAACCTGGACCCGCGCGAGGCGCGCGGCATCCGCCGGGTCAAGATCCTGGGCTGCGGTACCTCGTACCACGCGGGCCTCATCGGCGCCGGCCTCATCGAGGGCATGGCCCGGATCCCCGCGGACGCCGAGCCGGCCTCCGAGTTCCGCTACCGCAACCCGGTCGTGGACCCCGACACCCTGTACATCGCGGTCTCCCAGTCCGGTGAGACGTACGACGTGCTCGCGGCCGTGCAGGAGCTCAAGCGCAAGGGCGCCCGCGTCCTCGGCGTGGTCAACGTGGTCGGCTCGGCGATCGCGCGCGAGGCCGACGGCGGCGTGTACGTGCACGCCGGCCCCGAGGTCTGCGTCGTCTCCACCAAGTGCTTCACCAACACGGTCGTGGCGTTCGCGCTGCTCGCCGTGCACCTGGGCCGCATCCGGGACCTGTCGGTCACCGACGGCAAGCGGATCATCGAGGGCCTGCGCAAGCTGCCCGCGCAGATCCAGGAGATCCTCGACGGCGAAGAGGACATCAAGAAGCTGGCGGCCGAGTTCGCCGAGGCCAAGTCGATGATGTTCATCGGCCGGGTGCGCGGTTACCCGGTGGCGCTGGAGGCCTCCCTGAAGCTCAAGGAGATCTCCTACATCCACGCCGAGGCCTACCCGGCCTCCGAGCTCAAGCACGGTCCGCTGGCGCTGATCGAGCCCTCGCTGCCGACGGTCGCGATCGTCCCGGACGACGACCTGCTGGAGAAGAACCGCGCGGCGCTGGAGGAGATCAAGGCCCGCAGCGGCCGGATCCTGGCGGTCGCCCACCGCGAGCAGGAGAAGGCGGACCACACCATCGTGGTCCCGAAGAACGAGGACGAGCTGGACCCGATCCTGATGGGCATCCCGCTCCAGCTGCTGGCGTACCACACGGCCCTGGCCATGGGCCGGGACATCGACAAGCCGCGCAACCTGGCGAAGTCGGTCACCGTCGAGTAGCCGGACCGCCCCCACCATGTGACGAACCCCCGTGCGCACCGCGCACGGGGGTTCGTCACATGGTGCTCAGCCCGCGGCGACCGCGCCGCGCCGCGCCTTGCCGACGGCCATCGGCCAGTGCGCCAGGGCCGCCGTGGCCCCGTACCAGGCCAGCAGGCCGGACACGGCGGCGACCCAGCCGCCGGCCTTGGCGAGACCGCCGCTGTCCGCGAAGGCGCCTATCGCCAGCAGGAGCAGGGACAGGGTCAGCAGGGCGTAGACGCCCTGGCTGAACAGACCGCTCGCGGCGGCGACCGTGAGGGTCAGTGCGAGCAGCGCGAAGAGGACAAGAAACGCTCCGGCGGCTTCGTCGGAGACCGAAGCTCCCGCGCCCTTGGCCCACGTGAACCAGAAGATGCCGAGGCCCGCGAACGCGGTGCCGTTGAACCCGCTGCCGCCGCGGTACTCCAGGAGCCCGAGGAGGAAGAGGGCGACGCCGCCGACGTACATCGCGAGCGATACGGAACTGGCAGCGGTCACGCCGTCGATGACACCGGTGTGGCCGATACCGAATGCGAGAAGGGTCAGACCCAGGGCGATGTTCCCGAGGGTCGAAGTCGAGGCCGTGCTTCCCGCAGAGACACCATTGTCCACGGCGGGCTCCCTTCGATCTGCAGTTGTTTGCTGCGTCCCAGCAGCATTTATCTACCCTTTACACGGGTGCACAACCGCACAATCGATTAACAACCGGTCACGGAACCACAACAACCGGTCGCTGTGCGCGCTTGGCCAACCGGCCCGCCACCGAGCCGAAGATCCGGCCCACGATCCCGTGCGTGGACCCGACGACGATGGCGTCGGCCGAGTACTCCCGGCCGACCTCCTCCAGCTCGTGGCAGATGTCCCCGCCCCGCTCGACCAGGATCCACGGCACCTCGGACAGGTAGTCCGCACAGGCCAGTTCCAGCCCGAGCACCTCGGTGCGGTGGTCCGGAACGTCGACGAACACCGGCGGCTCACAGCCGGCCCACACGGTGGTGGGCAGCCGGTTCGCGACATGGACGATGATCAGACCGGATCCGGAGCGGCGGGCCATGCCGATCGCGTACGCGAGGGCGCGCTCGCTGGACGTGGATCCGTCGAATCCCACAACGACCCCGTGCCGGAAGGCCGGATCGCAGTGCTGGCGTGTCTGTTCCACCGCGCGCAGATCGGCGGCCGACGCGGGGTCGGCGAGGCGTTTGCGCTTGCGGTCCGCGGGATCGGAGAATTCGTGACCGGCCATGGGTGTCTCGGCGAAGAGGTCCTTGGAGGAAGCAACAGGGGCGAATTTCGGCGACGCTGGGTAACGGAGCTCTGTCCGGGAAGCATCTTCCCAAGCCCATACCCACCAGGGTACGGCGACACTCCTGTCCTGCACAGGGCAGCCCAGGGCTTGCCGCACCGGGAGAGCGTCCCAGGGAGCATGCCGGAGCGAGCGCGCCTTGGCAATGTCCGCTGTCCCCTACAGCCAGTGACGATCCGGCCCGGAGCCACCCGTGCGCGCAGTGACCGAGCCCGGCCCGCCGGCGTTGGACAGGCGACCGACCTCCAGGTAAGAGCCCGCAGGGAGTACGCCGTGCCCGGCCATCCGGTTCACCCCGTCCAGCCAGCTCAGCCGACGCAGTCCATCCACTACGCCGACACCCTCCCGCAATTCCCCGCCTCGGCACGCCCCCCACTTCACCCGTCCGTGCGTCCCGCCGGGCGCCGTCATGACGACCCCGCGGGTGACGTCGTGCGCTGGGCCGCCTTCAGCTGCCTGCTGGTCCCCGTGGTCCTCGTCGTCCACGGAACCTCCTTCGGCGGCGCGACCGCCGCCACCCTCGGCCTGCTCGCGGTCACGGCCGCGTGCCGGGCACTGCTGCGCCAGTCGGAGAGGGCCGGGCGGGCCACGGCCACGGCCCCGGTCCGGACGGCGGAGCGGATTCCGTCCGGCCACCGGGGCCGGCACTCGCGCGGCAGGTCCGGGACTCGCCGGGTGTGCGGCGGTTCTGAGCCCGCACTCCCGCACGACTGACTCATTCGCACACCCACACCCGCATGTTTTCAGCCAACTTCCCGACAGGGTGCCCCCCTTGCCGGAATGTCCCCCCAACGCCCCCACCACCAGCGACGACAGGCGCCGGGGGGTGCCTCGACCCTACGCGTACTGGCCACGGCCGGAGGGAACGCACCTCCGGCAGGTAGCGGAGCGGAACGCTTCCTGATCGAATGCTTTTCGCCAAGTTGAGAAGTCGATATAGCGCTGCGTGCTGAACTTGTCACGCCGACACCACGGGACGCAGTAGATTCGATCATGTATTTACGGCGGGGGATCCACGTGCAAGGCCGAGGGGAAACGTGCAGGTGCGACCAGACCAAGGAGTCGCGACACCCAAGGGGGGCTTAGCGCCATGAGCCAGGATTCCACCGCCGTCGTCGCAGACGCCGGCCGGAAGCTCGCGGGGCGTCGCCGCAGGGAGATCGTCGCGGTGCTGCTCTTCAGCGGCGGACCGATCTTCGAGAGCTCCATTCCACTTTCCGTGTTCGGCATTGACCGGCAGGACGCGGGAGTTCCACGCTACCGATTGCTCGTGTGCGCCGGTGAGGACGGTCCGCTCAGGACCACCGGCGGACTCGAACTGACCGCGCCGTACGGGTTGGAGGCGATCGCCCGGGCAGGCACGGTCGTCGTGCCCGCGTGGCGTTCCATCACTTCACCACCGCCCCCCGAGGCGCTCGACGCACTGCGTCTGGCGCACGAGGAGGGAGCCCGGATCGTCGGACTGTGCACGGGAGCCTTCGTGCTCGCCGCCGCCGGTCTGCTGGACGGCCGGCCCGCGACGACGCACTGGATGTACGCGCCGACGCTGGCCAAGCGGTACCCGTCCGTCCACGTCGATCCGCGCGAACTGTTCGTCGACGACGGCGACGTGCTCACGTCCGCCGGTACGGCGGCCGGAATCGACCTGTGCCTGCACATCGTGCGGACGGACCACGGCAGTGAGGCGGCCGGGGCCCTGGCCCGCCGGCTCGTCGTACCGCCGCGCCGCACCGGCGGCCAGGAGCGCTATCTCGACCGGTCGCTGCCGGAGGAGATCGGCGCCGACCCGCTGGCCGAGGTCGTCGCCTGGGCGCTGGAACACCTCCACGAGCAGTTCGACGTGGAGACCCTGGCGGCCCGCGCCTACATGAGCAGGCGCACCTTCGACCGCCGGTTCCGCTCGCTGACCGGCAGCGCGCCGCTCCAGTGGCTGATCACCCAGCGGGTGCTCCAGGCACAGCGGCTGCTGGAGACCTCCGACTACTCGGTCGACGAGGTCGCCGGCCGCTGCGGGTTCCGGTCGCCGGTCGCCCTGCGCGGGCACTTCCGGCGGCAGCTGGGGTCCTCCCCGGCCGCATACCGGTCCGCCTACCGGGCACGGCGGCCGCAGGCCGACGTGGCCCAGGTGTCCCAGCTCTCGGAGAGCCCGCTCCCGCACCAGCGGACTGCGCAGCCCCAGCGGGCGGCGGCGGCCCTGGCCGCCACGGGCCCGACGGTGACCGAGCTCTACGCCCCCGGCCGGGTCCTGCGGGAACACGCGTAACGCTCCCGGCGACAGCCGGCGAAGAAGGTCCTCCATCGGTCGCCGCCGATGGGGGACCTTCCGCTTGCGTGATCGTCCTTGCGTGATCGTCCTTGCGTGATCGTCCAGGTGCGACCCGTGAGGTGTGGCCGGTGAGGTGTGGCCGGTGAGGTGTGGCCGGTGATGTGCGATCAGCGCCCGGGATCCCAGGTACCGCATAAGGTGGGACACATGAACGATCGCATGGTGTGGATCGACTGCGAGATGACCGGGCTCTCGTTGACGGACGACGCACTTATCGAGGTGGCCGCACTGGTCACCGACTCGGAGCTCAACGTGCTCGGCGACGGCGTGGACATCGTGATCCGCCCGCCGGACGCCGCCCTGGAGACCATGCCCGACGTGGTGCGCGAGATGCACACCGCCTCCGGGCTGCTGGACGAGCTGGCCGGCGGAACCACCCTCGCCGACGCCGAGGCCCAGGTCCTGGCGTACGTACGGGAACACGTCAAGGAACCCCGCAAGGCCCCGCTGTGCGGGAACTCGGTCGGCACCGACCGCGGCTTCCTGCTGCGCGACATGGCCGCGCTGGAGAGCTACATGCACTACCGGATCGTGGACGTGTCCTCGGTCAAGGAGCTGGCGCGCCGCTGGTACCCGCGGGCGTACTTCAACAGCCCCCCGAAGAACGGCAACCACCGGGCGCTCGCGGACATCAAGGAGTCCATCGCCGAGCTGCGCTACTACCGGGAGGCGGTCTTCGTTCCGCAGCCCGGACCCGACTCGGACACCGCTCGGGCCATCGCCGCCAAGTACGTCCTGCCCGCCGAATAGCCACCCCGGAGCGGGGGCGGCGACAAGGGGGGAGCGAGCACCCTCCCGGACCCTGTACCCTTTTCTTCGGCCGGTCGGTTCTCCGACCGGACATGGTGGGTGTAGCTCAGTTGGTAGAGCACCTGGTTGTGGTCCAGGTGGCCGCGGGTTCAAGTCCCGTCACTCACCCTGCGAGAGGGCCCCGGTCCGCGAAAGCGGAC